>NZ_CP146609.1:900000-1112500 GCF_037094465.1 Pseudodesulfovibrio sp. 5S69 | reverse complement strand
ATTGAGCACGAACCCCAGGCCGAGCATGACCTTCAGGGACGCGCCCTTCATCTCGCCGAAGGCCAGGGCGTTGGAGGTGGTGGCGACGGGGGTCATGAAGGCGCAGGTGGAGGCCACGCCGACCGCAATCATCAGCGGCAGCGGATCCATGCCGTGCCCCTTGGCCGCATAATAGGAAATGGTGAAGAAGGCGGTCACCACCGCGGTGTTGGACAAAAACTCGGTCAGGGTGATGACCGCCGTGATGGTCAGCAGGAAAAGCAGGCGCGGGTCCATGTCGCCTTTGAGCAGCTTGCCCGCCAGGACCACTGTCTTGTGGTCCAGCCCGGTCCAGTGGATCACCGCGACCAGCACGGCCAGGGCCAGGATGAAGATGAATCCCCGGCGCGGCACGGACTTGAGCAGCCCGGCCCCAGTGAGCAGCGGCCCGGACCGCCCTCCCCCGTCCGGCGCGCGGCGCACGAAGAGCAGGTACAGGAAGAGCGCGGCGAACCCCAGGCTGACCACGGGCGAGATCGCCGCGAATCCCGGCACGTTCTCCCGGACCACGGCCTCAAGCACGAAATAGACCATGTACAGCCAGAACAGCTTCGCCCCGTACCGCTGACGGGCGTCGACCCGGCCCCGGCCCGGACCGGACACGTCGATGACCGCGCCCCGCGCCGACTTGGGCAGCCCCAGCCCGGCGACCACGAACCAGGCAAGCAGCACGAAAGCTGCCACCAGGGGCACGGACCAGAGGAACCAGTTGAAGAAATTCAGATTGTTGCGCCCGGCCACCTGAAACAAGTCCAGGGCCGCGAAGAGCACGGCGTTGGCCGGCGTGCCGATCATGGAGCCCGTCCCGCCGATGGCCGCCCCGTACAGGGCCGAACACATGAGCACCGTGGTCATGCCGGTCACGCCCCGGGCCGCGAAGTCGCGGTCAAGCCGTTTCAGCACCGGGATCAGGGTCAGGACCGTGATGGTGTTGGGGATGAAGGACGAGAGCACGGCCGAGGCCGCGATGATGTAGAGCAGCACCCGCCCGGCCCGGCCTCCGCTACGCCTGAGCGCCCAGGCCACGAACCCGTCCGTGATGCGCGTGGCCGCCATGAGCTGGTACACCAGATACCCGCACACGAAGAGCAGGACCAGGGGCATGCGCCCCCACAGATAGGCGGTCACGGTCGTCAGGGAATCCACAGCGTCTCCGGGCTACAGGTTCGACAGTTGCAATGGACCGTTTTCACACAAGAATGTCAACCGAATCGCCGCTTTCTTTTCCGGGTGGCAGTCCCCCCGGCTTTACGCTATCATCGTCTCCTCAACGCAAGGAGTTTCAATAAGTGGCCGAATTCGTTCATCTTCACGTCCATACCGAATACAGCCTGCTCGACGGCGCCATCCGCATCGGGGACCTGCTATCCAGGGCCAAAGACCTGGGCATGCCCGCCGTGGCCATCACCGACCACGGATCCATGTACGGGGCCGTGGTCTTCTACATGGAGGCCGAGAAACTGGGCATCAAGCCGATCATCGGCTGCGAGGTGTACGTGGCTCCGGGCGACGTGGACGAGGTCGACGCGCACCACAAGAAGGACCACGGCGGCGGCTACCACCTGGTCTTGCTGGCCAAGAACCAGCGCGGCTACAAGAACCTGATCAAGATCGTCTCCGAAGGGTACCTGAACGGCTTCTACTATAAGCCGCGCGTGTGCAAGAACCTCCTGAAAAAGTACTCCGAAGGCCTGGTGGCTCTGTCCGCCTGCCTGGCGGGCGAGGTGCCGCGCAAGCTCATGAACGAGGGGCTTCAGGCGGGCGCGGACATGGCCCGGATCTACGAGTCCATCTTCCCCGGCAATTTTTACCTGGAGCTCCAGGACAACGGCATCGGCAAGCAGACCCGGCTCAACGAGCTGCTCATCCAGTGCGCGGAGGAGACCGGCCTGCCCCTGGTGGCCACCAACGACTGCCACTACCTGACCGCCGAGGACTACGAGGCCCACGACACCCTGCTGTGCATCCAGACCCAGACCACGGTGGATGCGGAGAAGCGCTTCCGCATGGAGACGAAGGAGCTCTATTTCAAGACCCCGGAGGAGATGGAGAAGGCGTTCGCCCACGTGCCCGAGGCCATCGCCAACACCCAGCGCATCGCCGAGCAGTGCAACCTCGAGATCGAGCTCGGCAACTACTATTTCCCGGAGTACGAGCTGCCCGAAGGCGTGTCCATGAACGAAGAGTTCGACCGCCTGTGCCGGGAGGGCCTCAAGCGCCGCCTGAACACCATCACCTATGAGGTGGACGAGAAAAAGTACTGGGATCGGCTGGACTACGAGCTCGGGGTCATCAAGGAGATGGGCTTCCCGGCCTACTTCCTCATCGTCCAGGACTTCATCAACTGGGCCAAGGACCACCGCATCCCGGTGGGGCCCGGCCGAGGCTCGGCCGCCGGTTCCATCGTGGCCTGGTCGCTCAAGATCACCAACCTCGATCCGCTCCCCTACGATCTGCTGTTCGAGCGCTTCCTGAACGTGGAACGCGTGTCCATGCCCGATATCGACGTGGACTTCTGCGAGCGCCGCCGCCTGGAGGTGGTCAAGTACTGCGCCGAGAAGTACGGCGTAGACCGGGTGGCCCAGATCACCACCTTCGGGACCATGAAGACCAAGGCGGTCATCAAGGACGTGGGCCGGGCGCTGGGCATGACCTTCGGCGAGACCGACAAGATCGCCAAGCTCATCCCGGACGACCCGGCGCTCATGGCCAAGCTGCTCGGCGTGGAAAAGGCCAAGATCACCGTGCCCAACGCGGTCAAGGCCGTGACCGAGCTGGACGACATGGTCGCCACCGACCCCAAGGTGGCCAAGCTCATCGATATCTCGACGCGCCTCGAAGGGCTGTGCCGCCACGCCTCCACCCACGCGGCGGGCGTGGTCATCTCGAACAAGCCCATGACCGAATACCTTCCTCTCTACAAAGGGAAGAAGGGTGAAATCGTGACCCAGTTCGACATGAAGAAGGTCGAGAAGGTCGGCCTGATCAAGTTCGACTTCCTGGGGCTGCGGACCATGACGGTCATCGAGGACTGCCTGGACATCATCCGCGAGCAGGGCAAGAAGGCCCCGGACCTGGAAACCCTGCACCTGGACGACCCGGATACCTTCGCCATCTTCGCCAAGGGCGACACGGACGGCATCTTCCAGGTGGAGTCGTCGGGCATGCGCAAGTACCTGCGCATGCTCCGCCCGGACCGCTTCGAGGACATCGTGGCCATGCTCGCCCTGTACCGGCCGGGCCCGCTCGGCATGATCGGCTCCCACGGCGTGTCCATGGTCGACGAATTCATCATGCGCAAGCACGGCGAGATCGAGGTCACCTACCCGCACCCGTCCCTGGAGGAGACCCTGAAACCGACCTACGGGGTCATGGTCTACCAGGAGCAGGTCATGGCCACGGCCATGGTCATCGCCAACTACTCGCTCGGCGAAGGCGACCTGCTGCGCCGGGCCATGGGCAAGAAGATCGCCGAGGAGATGGCCAAGCAGCGGTCCCGCTTTCTGGAGGGCGCGCGCGAGAACGAGATCGACGACGCCGTGGCCAACGACATCTTCGACACCATGGAGAAGTTCGCGGCCTACGGCTTCAACAAGTCCCACTCCGCGGCCTACGCGCTGATCTCCTACCACACCGCCTATCTCAAGGCCCATTTCCCGGTGGAATTCATGGCCGCGCTGATGAGCACGGAAATGAACAACACCGACAAGATCATCATGTACGTCAATGCCTGCCGCGACATGGACATCAAGGTCCGCCAGCCGGACATCAACGAAGGGCAGGCGCGCTTCTCGGTCAAGGACGGGGATATCCTGTTCGCCATGGCGGCCATCAAGAACGTGGGCGAGGAGGCGATCAACGAAATCGCGGCCGAGCGCGCGGAGAACGGTCCGTACGAGAACATCTTCGACTTCTGCGAGCGGGTGAACCTGCGCCGTGTGACCAAGCGGGTCCTGGAATCGCTGATCAAGGCAGGCGCGTTGGACTGCTTCTCCTGCTCCCGCGCGGCCCTGCTCGAAGACCTGGACAAGGCCGTGGCGCTGGGCCAGAAAAAGGCCAAGGAGCGGGAGTCCGGCATGCTCAACATGCTGGACATGCTCGGCGGCGGCGAGAAGAAGGACTCGGCCCACACGCCGACCTGCTCCCTGTGCGAGGAGTTCGACGACCGCGAGAAGCTGACCCTGGAAAAGGAGGTCCTCGGCTTCTTCCTGTCCGGGCACCCGCTGCTGGCCTACCGCCACGACATGCAGCGGCTGCGCACCGTGACGCTGGAGGAGTGCAAGACCATCCCCAACGGCACCGAGGTCCGGGTGGCCGTGATCATCCCGGACTACAAGCAGTTCATCACCCGCAAGGGCGCCCCCATGGCCTTCTGCAACGCCGAGGACCTGACCACCTACGGCGAGATCACCATGCTGCCCAACGTCTATGCCGAGGCGCGCGAACTGCTCGACGCGGACCGCCCCCTGCTGGTTCAGGGCAAGATCGACCAGCGCGACGACCAGCCCGGCCCCGAGGACGCGCCCAAATCCGCCAAGATCCTGGCCGACAAGGTCCTGTTCCTGGCCGACGCGGCCCAGGGCTCGGATCAGCCGGTCTCCCTGTGGATCGGCGAAAAGAACGCGGTCGATCCGCACCTCAACGCGCTCAAGGCGATCCTCCAGCGCTACCCCGGCACGACCGGCGTGAACCTCGGCATCATCACCCGCGAGGCCGTGGTCAACCTGCGCCTGGGCAACGGCTGGAAGGTCTACCCCGGCCGTGATTTCTGGAAGGAGGTCGAGGCCTGGCAGAACGGCGACGCCAAGACCTACCGCGCCGAAGCCGAGGCCGAACTCCTGTAGCCCGGCCCGAGGTGTTGTCGGAATACCTTACAGATACTTCTTTCCACAACATACCGATTTCAAAGGGTATACTTACCCACGCTCCGGTTCCGCCCTCGGCACGGGGTGCTCAATGCGCCGAGCCGGCCGGTTCCCTTCGTCCGCACCGGGCAGCTCCCCCGAAGTTTGACACCGGGAACCGCCAAAATTGCCAATATGCAAAATAGATAAAATCTATACCTTTACAAAAGTGTAAAGTTTTCCTGAATGTCGGAAAACTTCACACCCGCCCACGGACCAATTTTACGAATTCACCAACGAAACCAGTATATTAGATTCTGTATGCTTATTGCATTTACTGCTATGGTAAGGTTCAAGCGTGCTCCGCACCGGATTCCGCAGCAGACAAGGATACACATCATGAAGCAATACATACTGATCCCTCTTCTGATCATCGGCATATTCGTGGTTGCCCGGCCCGAACGGGCCGAGGCGCTGGTCCTGCCCTCCGCCGACTCGGGCTTCGCGGTCACCTACGGCGATTTCTATTCCTATTCGCTGCCCATCCTCCAGGACTTCCTCGGGTCCGACTACAACATCTTGTCCAACTCCGGCCATATCAAGAACGACGTGGTCATCGCCACCGGCGTGTCCGGCACCGACGTCAACCTGAACTTCACCGACATGGACAACGCCTACCCGACCCCCGGCGGAACCGGCAGCAGCGACACCTTCGACACCGGCACGACCGCCGATCCCGCCCCGGCCCTGGACAACGACCGCGCGGATTCCTGGGATTCGACCATCGCCAGCCTGGTGAACTTCCTGGGCGGCCAGTCCCCGATCTTCCTGTTCAACAACAACCAGACCAACAGCGACGACTCCATAGACCAGAACCTCTGGATCTGGGCCCAGGTCGAAATCTGGAGTTCCGCCGGCACGGCCAACTCCCAGTACTTCGAACTGACCAGCACCAACGGCGACGGCAGCGGCACCTTCGGCGGCAACCCGTACGACTATGAGGCTCATGCCTACGACAATCCTTCTTTTACCCCGAGCACCCCGGACACCATGCCCACGGACTACGTCCTGTCCGGCGGCAACGTCTGTCTCGACGGCGGCGGCGCCCCGGTGGACTGCGGTTCGAGCGAAGTGGTCTACGGCCCCTACTCGCACAACCTGGGTTCCGACCGCGCCGCGTACGCCGTGGTCGCCCCGGAGCTGAACGACCTCCTGGCCGACTGGGACGGCGACAGCCCCTACGACATGCTTTCCATCAAGATCAAGATGTCCGCGCTGAACGCCGGCGGCGAGCAGGCCTACATCTTGCCCGGCACGGTCCAGACGACCACCGTGGTGCCCGAGCCGTCCACCTGGCTGCTCATGGGCCTCGGCCTGCTCTGCCTGCCCCTGGTCCGCCGCTTCCGGCGCGGCTAGCCGCCCCGGCTCCGACCGAATGTCACGGCCCCGCCACGGCGGGGCCGTTTTTTGTTGGTTGACAAACCGCGCCGCGCTCGCCCACCATGCACCATGGACCAAGCCCCGAAGCGCCCCCCGCTTCGACACACGCAACCCCATAATCGCCGGGAAGGACGCATGAGCCGAGTCAACGAACTGCTGCAGAAAATCGAGGAACTGGAGGGAGAACTGGAACAGGAGCTGCGCGCCAAGCGCGAGGGCCTCGAATACACCATCAAGCGACGCAAGATCAGCTTCACCCGCGAGGTCAAGGCCAGGCAGAGCGAATTCCTGAAGAAGTGGCTGGACTACGTCTACGACTCCGGCCCGCTGATCATCCTGACCATCCCGCTCATCTGGGGTGCGCTCATCCCCTGCGTGATCATGGACCTGGTGGTCTCCGTCTACCAATACATCTGCTTCCCGGTCTACGGCATCCCCTTTGCCCGGCGGCGGGACTACGTGGTCATCGACCGCCAGCACCTCGGCTACCTGAACTGGCTGGAAAAGATGAACTGCATGTACTGCGGCTACTTCAACGGCGTCATAGCCTACGTCCGCGAGGTCGCCGCGCGCACCGAACAATACTGGTGTCCCGTGCGTCACGCCCACCCGGTCAAGTCCGTGCACGGCCACTACCGGACCTTCTTCGAATACGGCGACGCCCAGGGCTACCGCGAGGGCCTGGAACCGGCCCGCGAGGAGCTGGCCCGCAAGCTGCGCGAGGAACTGCTGGGGAAGAAGAAATAGCGGGACGGCTCTTACCGCCCGGGCGGCCCGTCGGAGACGGCCGCCGAACCGATCAACCACGAGAGAGTACATGGATTCCCTGGAAGAACTCAACGAGCGGCATCGCAGATTCGTCGAGGACCGCAACTGGCAGAAGCACCAGACGCCCAAGAACCTGGTCATGGCCCTGACCGGCGAGGTCGGGGAACTGAACGAGCTGTTCCAGTGGCTGACCCCGGAGGAGAGCCGGGAGGTCGCGGGCAAGCGCAAACAGGCCGTGGCCGAGGAGCTGGCCGACGTGCTCATCTACCTGGTCCGCCTGGCCGACGAAACGGGCATCGATCTGGTTGCGGCCGCCCACGAAAAATGCGAGATCAACGAGAGAAAGTATCCGGCCGAGGCGTTCCAGGGGAACGGCATGCGGCCGCACGAATACAAGGAGTCCAGATAATGCCCGGCAAATGGAAACTGACCATCGCCCAGGAATTTTCGGCCTCGCATCAGCTGCGCAACTACTGCGGCAAGTGCGAGAACATGCACGGCCACAACTTCGGCGTGGAGGTGGTGGTCGAGGGCGACACCCTGGACCCCAAGGTCCAGTACCTTGTGGATTTCAAGGAATTGAAGGACCGCACCAAAGCCGTGCTGAACCGCCTCGACCACACCCACCTGAACGAGGTGGAGTGCTTCAAGGAGATCAATCCCTCCTCCGAGAACCTGGCCATGTTCATCTTCCGCAACCTCAAGGGCACCCTGCCGGAGAACGTCTCCCTGGTGGAGGTCTCGGTCTCGGAAAACAACACGTCCAAGGCCACCTACTGGGAAGAGTAATGGTCGGGAACAAAGACGGAAAACAGGGCGAAAAACGCGGCGAGATCAATGGCATGTCCTACGGGAAGATCATGACTTCCCTGCTCATCCCCAAGGATGCCCGGACCAACCCCAGGCGCATCCTGAGCGGCATCGCCTTCGTGGCCTTTGTCTGCTTCTTCGTGTTCGGGACCATGTACCGGGGGTGCAGCCGGCAGAACGAGTTCGGCTGCCGCCCGTCCGGCGTTGAGCAGTCCGCCCCGCAAGTGCCGACGGGCGGCGAAGGCTAGCCGTGCGCATGGTCATCCAGCGGGTGTCCGACGCCTGCGTCCGCATCAACGGCACCACGGTCGGCGAGATCGGCACCGGCCTGCTCGTGCTCGTGGGCTTCGGCGGCCGGGACAGGGCGGACTTTCCCGAGACCCCGGCTTGGCGCAAGATGCTCGACAAGCTCTTCAACTTGCGCATTTTCCCGGATGACAACGGCAAGCTGAACCTGTCGCTTACGGACATTCAGGGCGACCTGATGCTTGTCTCCCAGTTCACGCTCTACGCGGACTGCAAGAAGGGGCGGCGGCCCTCGTTCACCGACGCCTGCCACCCCTACATCGCCGAGTCCCTGTTCGAACGGTTCGTCGAGGACGCCCGCAAGCTGGCACCGGCCGGATTCGCCACGGGCCGCTTCGGAGCCGAAATGCACCTGGACTTCACCAATTGGGGCCCGGTGACCATCATCCTGGATTCCGACGAACTCTAGCCCGGTTGCCTCCGGGCGGCTCCTTGCCTACACTGCCTCCATGTCCGTCAAGACCAAACTCATTACCGCTCTGACCCTGATCCTGCTTGTAGCCTTCCTGGCGACCAGCCTGATCAACTACGCCTTCACCCGGGCCACGGTCCGGGAGGAGCTGCTCAACTCCTCCCTGCCCCTGACCGGCAAGAACATCTACTCCGAAGTCCACGCGGACATGCTCCGGCCCATCCTGGTCTCCACCTCCATGGCCAACGACGCCTTTCTCAAGAACTGGATTGATTCCGGGGAGAAGGACCTCGGGGCCATCACCCGCTACCTGTCCGACCTGCGCGACAAATACGGGTTCCTGACCACCTTCTTCGTCTCGGCCAAGAGCGACAACTACTATTACCAGGACGGCATCCTGAAGAAGGTCGGTCCGCGCGACCCGCACGACGTGTGGTACTACGCCTTCGTCCGCAAGGACGTGGAGTTCGCCCTGGACGTGGACACCAACCAGGCCGAGGGCGGCCAACTGACCATCTTCGTCAACTTCCGGGTGGAGGACGAAAACGGCAGGCTCCTGGGCGTGGCCGGGGTGGGCGTGAACATCGACCGGGTCACCGGCCTGCTCGAAAAGGCCCGCCGCGACTACCACCGCGAGGTCTACCTGGTGGACCAGGACGGCCTGGTCCAGGTCCACCGCGACAAATCCCGCATCGAGCGCTACTACATCACCAAGGCCGGGGGCATCCGCGACGTAGCCCCGGCCATCCTCGTGCCCCGCGACGACTCGCGCAGCTTCCAGTACGACTGGAACGGCGAGCACTACCTGCTGTCCACCCGGTACATCCCGGAGCTGAAATGGTTCCTGATCGTGGAGCAGAGCGAGTCCTCGGCCCTGGCCTCGGCCCGCGACAACCTCGCGCGCACCGTGCTCATCGGCCTGCTCGCCTCCATCCTGATCATCGTGCTCTGCTCCATCACCATCAACCACTACCAGGGCCGCCTGGAAAAGCTGGCCAAGACCGATCCGCTCACCGGAGCGGCCAACCGCCGCGCCCTGGAAGAGGCCTTCGAACAGTTCGCCTACAAGGCGGACCGCTACGGTACGCCTTTCTCGGCGATCATCATCGATCTGAACAAGTTCAAGGCCATCAACGACGAGCACGGCCATCTGGCCGGGGACGACGTGCTCAAGGATGTGGCCGCCGCCACCCGACGAATCATCCGGCCCTCGGACACCCTGGCCCGCTGGGGCGGGGACGAGTTTCTGATCCTCATGGACGGAGGGCTCGCGGAGGCCGAGGCCCTGGCCGAGCGCGTGGCCCGCGCCCTGGCGGACGAGGAGCGGGCCATCCCGGTGACCTTCAGCCACGGCCTGGCCCGGTTCGAGGCGGGCGACACCCTGGAATCCATGACCCTCCGGGCGGATCAGGCCATGTACCGCTCCAAGGACGGCGACTGCCGGGACCGGGACCTGTAGACAAAAGCCCACCCGGCCGATAGAGAAGGGAATCATGCAAGCATCCCCGACCAATTGGCCCAGATTCCGGGGCGCGTCCCCGCGCATCCTGCTGCTCACCAGCCAGTATTTCCTCATCGGCGAGCTTGCGGCCGCCTGCGAACGGCTCGGCGTGGAACACCTGCTCCTGGACTTCGGGACCAGGGAGATGGACCTCGACGAGTTCGTGGCCGCCATGACCGAAGCCTTCGAGACCTTCCGCCCGGACTTCGTGCTCACGGTCAACCACCTGGGCGTGGACCGCGAGGGCGTCCTCGCCTCCCTGCTGACCAAGTACGACCTGCCCCTGGCCTCCTGGTTCGTGGACAACCCGCACCTGATCCTCGGGGTCTACAAGCACCTGCTCGAACCCCGCACCGCCCTGTTCACCTGGGACCTGGACACCGTGGCCCCGCTCTCGGACATGGGCTTCGAGCACGTCTTCCACCTGCCGCTGGGCGCGGACCCGACCCGGCTCGTGCCGCACCGCGACAGGCCGGTGGAGGCGTGGCGCGCGTCCATCTCCTTCGTGGGCAACTCCATGCTGACCAAGACCCTGATGCGCGCCCGTGCGGCCAACCCGTCCGAACACCTCTTCCGGGCGGCCATGGAGGTGGCCAAGGCCTTTGCCCTGTCCGACGCGCAGCAGGCCGGGCCGTTCATGGCCGAACACTTCCCCGAGGTCCGCGCCGCGTACAAGGCATTCGGCGATCCCGGCCGCGAGCTGGCCTTCGAGACCTTCATCACCTGGCAGGCCACCCTGCTCTACCGCCTCGACTGCGTATCCCGCATCCTGCCCTTTTCCCCGCTCATCGTGGGCGACACCGGCTGGCAGGAGCTGTTCTCCGCGCAGAGCGGCTGGCGCTACCACCCGGAGCTGTCCTATTACGAAGACCTGCCCGACTTCTATCCCGCAAGCGAGATCAACTTCAACTGCACCAGTCAGCAGATGAAGGGCGCGGTCAACCAGCGGGTCTTCGACGTGCCCTGCTGCAACGCCTTCCTGCTCACGGACCACCGCCGCCAGGTGGAGGACCTGTTTGAGCCCGGCACCGAGATCGTCTGCTACGCGAACCCGGACGAGATCCCCGAACTGGTGGAGCGCTACCTGGCCGACCCGGCGGCGCGCGCCCAGGTGGCCGCCGCGGCGCGCAGGCGGGTCCTGGCCGAGCACACCTACGACCACCGCATGACCTTTCTCATGGAGGCCATGCGCAAGACCTTCGGGTAGGGTATGGCCAAGAAACCGATCCTCATATTGCAGATGCAGCGCATGGGGGACCTGATCCTCTCCTTTCCGCTGATGCTCTGGCTGGCCCGCCGCCACCCCGGCCACCCCATCTTCGTGGCCGCCGAGGAGGCCTTTTACGGACCGCTCATGCGCCTCTCTCCGGCGGCCACCTATTTCCCGTGGTCCGGGGCCGCCCACCTGGAGAAGCACGACTACGAGCTGGTCCTGAACCTGTCCATCCAGGAGAAGGCCGCCGTGCTCGCCGGGCGGGTCAGGGCCGAAGCCAAGTTCGGGCCGGTCCAGGCCGGAGACGGCACCCGGCACGTGCACGGCGACTGGCAACTCTACCGGACCTCTCTGGTGCGCAACAACCTGTACAACCGCTTCCACTGGGGCGAGTTGAACGGCCTGGACACCGTGCCCTTTGCCGACATCGCCGCCACCCGGTTCTCCCTGCCCCGGACCCTGCCCGGCTCCAACAAGGTGGGGCTGTTCCTCGGGGCCAGCGACCCGGCCAAACGCCCCACGGCCGCGTTCTGGGCCAGGCTGGTGGACGAACTCCACGGGCGCGGCCTGCGCACCGTGCTCTTCGGCGGCCCGGCGGAGAAGGGCCTCGGCGCCAAGGTGGCCGGGCTGGCCAAGGGCCCGGCCCTGAATCTGTGCGGCACCCTGGGGCTGGACGAATTCGGGGCCGTGGGCCAGACGCTCGGGCTGTTCATCACCCCGGACACCGGCCCCATGCACCTGGCCGCCTGGACCGGGCTCAAGTGCCTGAACCTGTCCATGGGCAACGTCAACCCGTGGGAGACCGGCCCCCTCTCCCCCGGCCACTACGTCCTCCGCGCCGACCTGCCCTGCGCCAGGGGGTGCTGGCAATGCACCGAGGACTCCCTGCTCTGCCACGAACCGTTCAAGCCCGGACGGGTGGCCGGATTGGCCAAGCGGCTGACCTCGGGCGCGGACGGCGACCGGCTGGCCCGCCTGGAACTGCCCGGCCTGACCCTTTTCGAGACGGGCCGGTCCGATCTCGGCCTGTACCACCTGAAACGGCTCGACCCTGCCGTGCCGGACGCGGAACGGCTCGCCTCGCGCTTCTGGCAGGCCGCCTTCGGCGGGCTGTTCGGACTGTGGGAGGATCGCCGGACCGCCGAGGCGTGGACCGGGCTCACCCATGGCGCATCCGAAGAGGCCGAAAGCCTGCTCGCCCACATCCCCGAAATGGGCCGCCGGTTCAAGCTCGGCCTGCGCTCCGGCACCGCCCTGGACACGTCCTTCTGGGCCGGCAGCCCGGCCATGGCCCGGCCGTTCACCGGGTTCGCACACATGTACCTGGAAAACAACGACTACTCCCCCCGGGCCTGGGCGCACGTCCTGACATTGCTGGAACGGTTGGTCAGCGTCTGCGGCTAGCCCCCCTGGTCACCGATTGGGCCGATGCGGTCATTTCTTCCCCCCTCTGAACACTGTTAACTTAACGACATAAAGACTTTTTTCCGTTGGCACGGCTTTTGATTGGTTATGTGCCGGAGGAGAAAAGTATGCAAAATATTCCCGGCACCGCCGCAGAAGCCGCTTCCGAAGCCGCCAAGCTGGTCCAACTGGCCACCAGGAGCAAGGGCGCCAGCCAGTCCGCTCTCGCCGACGCCAAGGACGAGAAGAGCACCCGGTTCGCCGATCTGTTCAACGAGCACACCGAGATGGTCGAGGACGAACTGTCCATGTCCCCGGTGACCAGCGAACAACAGATGCTCGACTCCGCCCCCGGCATCCGGGAAGAGGAAGAAGAGGAAACCACCACCAACGCGGCCGGGACCAAGGCCCCGAAGGTGGCCCCCAAGGCCGAGGAAAAGGCCGAGGAGAAGGACCTCGAAAGCCGCATGACCAGCGAGGACCTGGACGGTGTCCGGGACGACCTCAAGGAATACGGCATGTCCGACGAGGAGATCGCGGCCATCGAGGACCGGGTCAACTCCGAGGAAGGCATGACCTGGGGCCAGTTCGTCTCCACCGTGGCCAAGAAGATCGCCGCTGCCCGCGAAACCGATCTGAGTGACGAGAAGAAGGCCTCCCTGGCCGCCTTCTTCGGCAAGCTCGGCTTCACCGAAAAGGAATCCGCCAAGCTCATCGGCCAGTTGGAGAAGGGACAGTTCGGCAAGGTCCTCGACCAGATGGAGGCCAAGATCGCCGCCATGCCCGAGGACCAGCAGACCCTGTTCACCAAAGACGAGGTCGAGGCCTTCGTCTCCTCCATGGGCCTGTCCAAGGAATTCGCCACCCAGGTCCAGGAACTCTTTTCGACCAATACCCTGCCCAAGGACATGAAGCAGGCCTTCACCCAGATCCGCCAGGACCTGGCCGGGCTGGACAGGAAGGACCAGAAGCTGGTCAAGGCCGTGGGCAAGGCCTTCGCCTCGATCATGGGCGACGCCCACAAGGCGACCTCGGCGGCCCTGCAGGTCGACCAGGCCATTGACCTCAAGCCTCGCGTGGCCGAGGAAAAGCCCGACACCAACGTCCGCGAGGAGCTGGCCCAGGCTTTCCGGGAACGCAAGGACGCCCAGTCCGACAATACGGTCCGCCGCCAGGCTCAGCAGTCCGCCGTGGACACGGTCGAGATCAAGGCCGACGCCACGGCCCAGGACCAGAACGCCGACACGGACCTGGACCCCGAGGCCGAGCACGACCGCAAGTGGAACAACTTCTTCGACAAGGTCCGCGAGGACGGAACCCAGGGTAAGGATTCTTCAGCCAAGGTAAAGACCGAGGCAACCACTTCCGCGACCAAGACCGTCCTCTCCCAACAGGCCTCCGCCAACAACGCCTCGGCCAAGGCCTGGGAAAAAGTTTCCGCCCCCAAGGTCATGAAGCAGGTCGATCAGGCCGTGCTCAAGACCCTGCAAAACGGGGCCAAGCAGCTCACCTTGCAGCTCACTCCCGAGAACCTGGGCAAGCTGTCCATCGTCCTCTCCGTCCAGGGCAAGGAGGTCAGCGCGACCATCCGCGCCGAGAATTCCGACGCCCACAAGATCATCACGGACCACCTTCATATCATTAAGCAATCCTTGGAATCTCAAGGCCTGAAGGTAGACAAGCTGGACGTCCAGGCCGGGCTCGCCGACAACCAGAACTTCAACAACTGGTTCGGTGAAAGCGAGCACAATCTGTCCCGCGAACGGGAGGCCATGATCGCCATGCGCAACCACATGCGCTCCATGCGTACGCAGGATGCGGGCACAATGGCCCGGGACGTGCAATCCGTCGGGGAACGGGTAATTACTTCCGATCAGGGTTTGCACCTTATCGCTTAAGCGAGGTCTACGATGCCGTATACAGATACCACAGGGGTCTATCTCGGAAAGCAGGAGGAGCGTCTCGCCGCCTCCAACACGCCGACGGAACACGACACCAGCCTGGACCAGGACGCCTTCCTGTCCATCCTGGTGGCGCAGCTCACCCATCAGGACCCCCTCAATCCCATGGAGGACACCGACATGACCTCCCAGTTGGCGCAGTTCTCAAGCCTTGAGCAACTGACCAACATCAATGACGGGATATCCACGCTGAACGACACCATGAACCAGAACGACATCCTCACCGCGGTCAGCTTCATCGGCAAGGAGGTCAAGGCCGAGGGCTACAAGGTCAGCCTGAACGAAGGCAACTCCTCGACCATCTACTACGGCTTCGGCGAGACGGTCTCCAGCATCAAGATGAACATCTACGACGAGGAAGGGGCCATCGTCCGCACCGTGGATCTCGGCAGCAAGGAAGCCGGGACCTACCAGTACACCTGGGACGGCAAGGACGAGGACGGCAACGCGCTCCCCGACGGCCAGTACGGCGTGGGCATCCTCGGCGAGGACCTGAACGGCGACTACGTCATGGTCCAGACCGAGATCTCCGGCAAGGTCGACGGCGTGGTCACCGAGAACGGCACCCAGTACCTGCGCCTGGAGGACGGCCGGTTCATCAACATGCTCAACGTCAAGGAAGTCGTCAATCCGGACGCTGGCTCCGTGGTCGACTCCACCGACACCTCGGGCGAGGGCAACGACACCTCGGGCGACGGCGACACCGGGACCGGCGCATAGGCTGCGAACGATTATTTCACTCGGGGCCGACGGCGGCTCCGGGCTCTTGGAGAAGAGATTAGGAGGTTATTATGGGTTTAGGAGCATCACTGTATTCGGGCATTTCCGGCCTGACGGTACACTCGGAACGCATGACGGTCATCGGCAACAACCTGGCCAACGTGAACACCACGGGGTTCAAGGGCGCGATGATGCAGTTCGAGGACCTCGGCAGCTCGGATTTCGCCACGGTCAACGGCGTCGGCCAGGTGGGGCGCGGCGTGCGCGTGTCCACCATCTACTCCGACTGGGGCCAGGGCGCCTTCGAGTCGTCCACCGAAGCCACGGACATGGCCATCACCGGCGAAGGGCTCTTCGTGGTCTCCCCGCTGGGCGAGGACATGAAGTACTACACCAGGGCGGGCAACTTCCGTTTCGACAACGACGGCTACCTGGTGGACCCGCACGGCTATATTCTCCAGGGATGGGAGATCGAGCGCAACACCACCATGGTGACGACAACCACCTCGAGCACCACGCAGGACACCAACTCCGCGCGGATCATCGGCACGCCGACCAACATCCGCATGGAGAACTTCCAGTCCGAGCCCAAGGCGACCACCAACGTGTCCATCGTCACCAACCTGGACCCCACGGCCGCGGACAGCTCCACCAGTTCGACCAATCCTTATTTCGCCATGTTCAACAACTGGGACGGCTCGGCCGAGACCCCGCTGGCCTCCACCCTGTACGCCTACTCGACCACGCTCAAGGTCTATGACGACATCGGCACGGCCCACAACCTGACCGTGTACTTCGACAAGGTGACCATGAGCAACGCGGGCGGAGACACGGTCTGGGAATACATGGTCACCTGCGACCCCTCGGCCGACCGGCGCATGCTCTCCGGAGCCAACGGCCAGATGACCTCCATCGGCGAGGCCCAGACCTCGGCCGCGGGCGTGCTCATGATCGGCACCCTGACCTTTACCACCGGCCAGCTCTCCGGCATGAGCGCCTACACGCTGAAGTCCAACGGCGGCAGCACCATCAAGGATCTCGACAACTGGAGTCTGGCCGACTTCTCCACCAGCGGCTTCCCGGTGTGCACGGCCAACTTCCTGGGCAAGTCCAACGCCAGCACGGCCGAGGCGGCCAATGCCACGCCCCTTCAGATCGACTTCGGCATCTCCAACAAGGACCTGTCGAGCAACGGCGGCGGCGCCACGACCATCGGCTGGGGCGGCGGCCTGGGCACCCTGCCCACCACAGCGGCCGATGTCGGCAACAATATCAGCAACACCGGCTACCTGGCCAACTTCAAGGACCCGGCGGTCTCGGCCCTGGCCACCCAGAGCTTCGACACCGGCGGCTCCTCCACCCTGTACCAGAGCCAGAACGGCTACTCCGCAGGCATCCTGCAAAACATCTCGGTCTCCCGCGAGGGTGTCATCTCGGGCCACTACTCCAACGGGCAGGTGCTCGAACTCTACGCCGTGACCCTGGCCACCTTCACCAACCAGCACGGACTGCGCCGCGAAGGCGGCAACCTGTTCACCGAGACCCTGAACTCCGGTCCGGCCCTGACCGGCCAGGCGGGCAGCTCGGGCAAGGGCACCATCGACGGCAACGCGCTGGAGATGTCCAACGTGGACATGGCCACGCAGTTCGTCAGCATGATCACCACCCAGCGCGGCTTCCAGGCCAACACCAAGGTGATCACCACCGTGGATTCGCTGCTCGGCGAAGTCATCTCGATGAAGCGGTAACCAACAAAGGTCTCAAGTAAACCCATACTCATAGACGTCCTTCTCCAAGGTCCCCCGGCCACCCACCAGGGGGCAAAGAAAACCCAGCGGCCCGGCGATGTTATGCGACATCGCCGGGCCGTCCGGCTTATGGAGCGGGCTCGAAACGCGAAGAGGGGCCTCGCAGCCGACTCCGATTATCCTATGCCCTCGCTGCCAGCCAGGGCCGGCAATCTCCACGGCGATGTCCTTTCGTCAACTTCGGCTCGGTGCTGGTCGCCTGCTCCGGCCCGGGGATGCCGCTGCCGCCATGCGGCGGGCCTTGTTGTGCGCGGTTAATTGTCCGCGCATTTGCGTCCGGGCGTTTGGCTGTCCGCCTTACTTGTTTATTTCGCCTTTACGGCGACTTCCTTTTTTGCTGGCGCAGAAAAAAGGAAGCAAAAACTGCGCTGTGGTGCGGGCGCGCGGAAGCGGACCCAAGAGCCCGTAGGCGGCTTTCGCTGGCCGGATCGAAGGTCTGCTGCGCAGACGCGATCCGGCCTGCGCTTCGCCGCCGGAGACGGGCTCTAGGGTTCGCTTCCGATTGCTGCCCTGCGTTTGTTGGGAATGGGGCTGCCGCGAAAAGCCCGACGTAAGAAGTCGTACACCGAGGATTGCCCGCGCATTCGCGATAAGGTTTGCGTAGGACGCCTGGATATGGCTTGTTGTGCTCGATACATTGGCCGCGCTTTCGCGTCGGGGTTGAGGGGGATCGCCTGGCGGCGGGCCTTGATGAGCGCGGAGGGATGGCCGCGCATCCGCGTCCGGGCGTTTGGCTGTCCGCCTTACTTGTTGATTTCGCCTTTACGGCGACTTCCTTTTTTGCTGGCGCAGAAAAAAGGAAGCAAAAACTGCGCTGCGGTGCGGGCGCGCGGCAGCGGACCCAAGAGCCCGTAGGCGGCTTCCGCTGGCCGGATGGATGTCTGCTGCGCAGACTCGATCCAGCCAGCGGAAGCCGCCGGGGACGGGCTCTAGGGTTCGCTTCCGATTGCTGTCCTGCGCTTGCGGGGAGTGGACCGCTGCGAATGGACTGGCGAAAGAGCCTGTGCGCCAGGGAGTTGGCCGCGCTTTGCGACAAAGTGGATCGGCCTCCCGCATTCGGCCTGGCAAAAGGCCCACAGGAACACCTTACGGCGACCCCTGGAGCGATTCGGACGCCCGCGTCCGACAGCGGCTCTCCCCCGCCCCACCTCGTCCCGCCACACCTCTTCCCTGCACCCAAACGAGCCCTTGATCGGGGGGGTAGAAGCTGACGATTCGGGGCGGCGGCTCTTCGATTCGCAGCGAGCGTAGCGAGCCTCGAATCGGGAGCCGACCCGAATCGATCAGCTTCTTATCCCCCGATCTCCGGGCGGCCGCCCAACACTCCAAGGCCCTTTTTTTCGTCTATTTTTTTGGGCCAGCAAAAAAATGGACCCCGCCGGGAGGGCATGGAGAATTGTGTGGGGCTTCAGCCCCACACAGCGGCTCTCGGAGGTTGAAGGGGGGCAACCCCTTCACCGGCTCTCCCGCGTCGCAGGCGCGTCCCGGAGCGAGCGGGCTCCGCCCGCAAAGCGGCTCTCAGCGGTGCAACCGCGCATTTTCCCATCAATCACCGCCCATCGGGCGGCTTTCCTTACCTTCTTAAGGCACCGTCGAGGCCCTTCGACTACCCCACCCCCACCCGGCAAATATTGACAACGCATTGACGCACTGGGGTTTCCACCCGTTTGAGGAGGGGAAAAAATGACCTTTCTAGACATTTTTTAGATAGATACTTTCTTAATATTACTTGAGAAATGTAAGTTGGCACACATGATGCTTAATCTTGGCAAAATGGATTTGAGAATCGAACAAGGAGGGTTCTGATGTCTTTAGTCATTAACCACAACCTCATGGCCATGAACGCCCAGAGGAACCTGTCGGAGCATTATGGACGGCTCGGCGTTTCCACCCGGCGTTTGTCTTCCGGCCTGCGAGTCGGCACCGCTGCGGATGACGCGGCCGGGCTGGCGATTCGCGAGCTCATGCGTTCGGAAATCAGTTCCCTGCACCAGGGCATCCGCAACGCATCCGACGCGATCTCGCTGATCCAGACCGCGGACGGCGCGCTGCAGGTGGTCGACGAAAAGCTCATTCGTCTGAAGGAGCTGGCCATGCAGGCGTCCACGGGTACCTACAACTCCGACCAGCGGATGATCATCGACTCCGAATACCAGGCAATGTGCTCGGAGATCACCCGTATCGCCCACGCGACGGACTTCAACGGAATTTACCTGCTCAACGGCAACCTGTCCGGCGACCCCGGCGTGGACCACGACGGCACGGGCCTCCAGGCCACCGGCCCGCTGAAGATCCACTTCGGCACCGGCAACGATTCGGCCGAGGACTACTACTACGTGGCCATCCAGGGCTCCACCGCGTCCTCATTCGGGCTCGGCCACCTGGCCGCACTGAAGACCAACGGCGACACCTGGGAGGCCCAGAACGCGGGCAAGTCCATCTCCACCCAGGGCCTGGCCCAGGCGGCCATGGAGGCGATCAACAAGGCGATCATCTCCAAGGACAAGATCCGCGCCAACCTCGGTTCCATGCAGAACCGGCTGGAAAACACCATCACCAACCTTGAAATCCAGGCCGAGAACCTGCAGGCTGCCGAGTCCCGCATTTCCGACGTCGACGTGGCGCAGGAAATGACCGAGTTCGTACGCAACCAGATTCTCACCCAGTCCGCTGTCGCCATGCTGGCGCAGGCCAACTCCCTGCCGAGGATGGCCATGCAGCTCATCGGCGGCTAGCCCTCACCGGCCAGACGCGACTGAAGACGATCGGAACCGGCCCTGCGGGATAATCCCGCAGGGCTTGGTCTCCGATCGTTTTGGCCGTGTGGTGTGGGGAGGATCTATTCCTCTTCGAGAAAATCGAGGCCCATGCGCGCGGCCTCCTGCTCGGCCCGCTTCACGCTGGTGCCCGTGCCGCGAAACCGCTCGCCGCCCGGCAGGGTCACGTCCACCTCGAACAACTTCTCGTGCTCGGGGCCGCTGGTCCCGGAGAGCACGTACACCGGCCTGTCGCGGAACAACTCCTGGGCCACCTCCTGCAACCGGCTCTTGTAGTCCTTGGTCTCGGGCAGCATGGCCCGGGCGGGCCACTCGTCTTCGAAAATTTCCAATATGGTCCGGCGGGCGGCCTCGAAGCCGCCGTCCAGAAATACCGCGCCGAGCAGGGCCTCGAAGGCGTCTGCCAACAGCGCGTCGCGCTCCCGGCCGCCCTGCAGCTCCTCGCCCCGGCCGAGGCGGATGTACTGGTCAAGCTTGAGCCCGCGGGCCATGTCCGCCAGGGACTGCTCCTTGACCAACTGGGAACGGATGCGCGTGAGCTGCCCCTCGTGGGCAGACGGAAACCGCCTGAATCCCTCCTCGGAAATGCACAGCTCCAGCACGGCGTCGCCCAGAAATTCCAACCGCTCGTTGTCCTCGATGCCGCTCTGCTCGTTGGCGAACGAGGAGTGGGTCAGCGCCGTCTCCAGGAACTTGACTTGGGCAAACCTATGGTGGATACAATCCTGTAGCTCAGCGGTATCCATTCAACCCCCTTATTTATGCAACCAGACGCCCAACTACGCGAACTTTTCAACCCCGAATCCATCGCCGTGGTCGGCGCATCCCGGAGCCCGCTCAAGCTCGGGCATCTCATCCTGTCGAATTTGATCTCGGCAGGGTACAGGGGGACAATCTTTCCCGTCAATCCCGCGGGCGGAGAAATTCTCGGCCTGACCGCCTACCCGTCCACCGCCGACCTGCCGCGACCGCCGGACCTCGGCATCATCGTCCTGCCGCGCGAGAAGGTCCTTCAGGCCATGCGCGAGCTGGCCGACGCCAAGGTGGACGCCATCTGCGTCATCACCGCGGGCTTCCGCGAGACCGGGCGCGACGGCTTCGAGCTCGAAATGGAGATGGCCGACCTGGCCCGGCGCCGGGACATCACCCTGCTCGGCCCGAACACGCTCGGGCTGTTCAACACGGCCATCAACCTGAACGCGTCCATCGCCCAGACCATGCCCGCCAAAGGGTCCATCTCCTTCTTCTCCCAGAGCGGGGCCCTGTGCTCGGCCATCCTGGACTGGGCCGAGGGCGAATCCATCGGCTTCTCCAAGTTCGTCTCGCTGGGCAACAAGGCGGGCGTGTCCGAGGCGGACGTGCTCGAAGCGCTGGGCGACGACCCGGACACCAAGGTCATCATCGGCTACCTGGAGTCCGTGAACGACGGCCGCAAATTTTTGACCCGTGCGCGGGCCGTGACCGAAAAGAAGCCGGTCATCATGATCAAGGCGGGCACCACCCCCGCGGGCGCGCGGGCCACGTCCAGCCACACCGGCTCCCTGGCCGGAAGCGTGGAGGCCGGACTGGCCGCGTTCAAGCAGGCGGGCATCATCCGGGTGGAAAACCTGGAGACCCTGTTCGACTTGGCGCGCGCCTTTGCCGAGCAACCCCTGCCCCAGGGCCCGAACCTGGCCGTGGTGACCAACTCCGGCGGGCCCGGCATCCTGGCCGCCGACGCCTGCGAGGCCGCCGGGCTCAACCTGGCCCGGCCCTCCACCGCCACCCTGGACCGGCTGACCAAGGCCCTGCCGCCGTTTGCCGCCATCTACAACCCCATCGACATCATCGGGGACGCCAAGGCCGAACGCTACCGGGCCACGCTGGAAGCCGTGGCCGAGGACGAGACCACCCACGCCATCCTGGTCCTGCTCACGCCCACGGCCTCGGCCGAGATCACCGAGACCGCCCAGGCGATCATCGACATTTCCAAGACCTGCGACAAACCGATCTTCGCCTCGTTCATGGGCGACGAGCGGATCGGCCCGGGCCGGGACATGCTCCTGGCCGCGGGCATCCCCTGCTACGCCTACCCGGAACCGGCGATCACGGCCATCTCGGCCATGCTCGCCCACTACCGGTGGAAAAACCGGCCCTACCCGGTGGAGGTCTGCTTCCGCCGCGACAAGGGACGGGCCGAGCGGACCATCCAGGCCGCCCTGGCCGCGGGCGTGGCCGAGCTGCCCTTCAACGACGCCATGGATATCGCCGCATCCTACGAGCTGCCCGTGCCCGAGACCCGGCTGGTGCGCACCTCGGACCAGGCCGTGCGCGCGGCCAAGAAAATGGGCTACCCCGTGGCGCTCAAGATCGAATCACCCCACCTGGCCAGCCGGGGCGAGGTGGACGGCGTGGCCCTGGAACTGAACACACCGCGCGAGGTGCGCGAGGCCTGGCTCGACATCACCACACGGGCCCAGCGCAAGCGCCCGGACATCTACATCGCGGGCTGCCTGGTCCAGACCATGGGCCCGGTCAAGGCCCGCGAGGTCGTGGTCCGGTTCACCCAGGACCCGCAGTTCGGCCCGCTCATCTCGTTCTGCCTGGCCGGACCGTCCGCCGAGATCCTGGGCGACATCAGCTACCGGCTGGCTCCGCTGGCCCTGCACGACGTCCAGGACATCGTCCGCGAGATCAAGTCGTTCCCCCTGTTGCGCGGCGTGCGCGGCGAGGAGCCGGTCAACCTGGCGGCCATCGAGGACATCCTGCTGTCCATGTCCCAGATGGCCACGGACTTTCCGGAGATACGCGAGGCCGAACTCAACCCCATCCTGGTGGACGCGCAAGGGGCGTTCGTGGCCGACCTGCGCGTGACCGTCGGGCCCATTTGACGCTTGGACATTTTTCGCGGTCTCATATACTAACAAAAGACGGGGTGCTGCGGTTCCCGCCCCTTTCACCTTCAGGAGGACAATAGGCATGGCTGGACTCTACATAGGCTCTACCACCGGGTATTCAGGCAAAAACATGATCGTCATGGGCATGGGCCTGCGCCTGCAGAAAGACGGGTACAACGTGGGCTACATGAAACCCGTCGGGGCCATGCCCATGGAGATGGACGGCAAGCTCGGCGACGAGGACGCCGCCTTTGTCCAGGACGTGCTCGGCCTGGCCGAAGACCCGGCCATGGTCACCCCCGTGGTGGTCACCCAGGACTTCAAGGTCAAGGCGTTCACCGGCAAGATGGACGGGCTGCTCGACAGCATCGTCGAAGGCTACGAGGCGGTCTCCAAGGACAAGGACGTCACCCTGGTGGCCGGGTCCGGGTCCATGTACTCGGGCAAGTACTGCGATACCGACGCCATCTCCGTGGTCCGCAGGCTCGGCATCAAGACCGTGATCATCGACCGCTTCCAGAAGGAACTCAAATACGACTACCTCATGGCCATGAAGGAGACCCTGGGCGACCTCATGGCGGGTGTCATCCTCAACGACGTGCCCCCGAATTTCATGGACGAGATCACCCAGCTCCTCGGCCCCGCCCTGGAGGCCAAGGGCGTCAAGATCCTGGGCGTCATCCCCCGCGACCCGCTCATGGGCGCCATCAAGGTCGGGGATCTGGCCGACCGCCTGGGCGGCAAGATCATCTCCGCCCACAACAAGAGCGAGCGCGTGGTCGAGTCCTTCCTCATCGGCACCATGCAGGTCGAAAACTTCATGACCCACTTCCGCAAGAAGAAGAACTCCGCCATCATCGTGGGCGGCGACCGGTCCGACGTGCAGCTCGTGGCGCTGGAAGGCGACTGCCCCTGCCTCATCCTGACCGGCAACCTCTACCCCAACGACATCATCCTGACCCGCTCCGAGGTCCTGGAAACGCCCATCATCATGGTCCGCGAAGACACCTTCACCGTGGCCAAGAAAATGGACGACATCCTCTCCCGCCACAAACTGCGCGACGCCATCAAGATCAAACAGGGCGCCGAACTCGTGTCCAACAACATAGACTTCGAATTCCTCAAAAAGGAACTCGGCCTGAAATAACCGGGCTGCCTCAGACAAAGTAAAAAGGATAGGCCGCGTCAGCGGCCCATCCTTTTTTTGCCCCCCGGCCCCCCATCCCCTCCTTTTCCTAAACTTTTTGTGGCCGCTGCGCGGATGGTGGGAGCGCGGCAATTCGCTTTTGCCTCGGTTCAACACGCCGCCCTCTCCATTTTCCTTACCCCTCGCCCTGCCTGGCGGCGTGGGCAACCGTCCCTAAGGGGTCGCGCCGAACCGCGCCCGCCAAGCCTTCCTTCTTTCCGTTCTCCTCCCTCGCCGCAGGCGGCCCAAAGATTCCAAAGGGGCCCGCCCCTTTGGCCGTCGGAAGCAAAATCATCCGTCCCCGCTGCAAAGCGGCCTTCATTCCCCTCTTCACCCACCCGAAAATGCCCTTCTCCGATATTGCCGGGCAACGGTCCGTTGGAGTACTATAGCTGCCATAGAGCTGGTCCATATCAGAAACGGATGTCCGGGCGATCGGGGAGGCGGAGCCAACGCTCCGGTCGCCGGAACTGACGGGGACGGGTGGAATCGGGCGCACGCTGCGCCGGATGCGCCTTTCCCCGGATTACGTAAAAAAAGAGAGAGTTTCGATGTTGCATTACGTAAAAGCGCAAACACGCTGCGCGTTGGGACTGGCCCTGTGCCTGTTCCTTGTGGTGGGCGGCACGGCCATGGCGGGCGATGACGGCGCGCTGACCCCGGAGCAGATGGCCCGGGCCTTCGGCAAGGTCGTTTTCCTGAGCCATGTCAACACGCCCGACATGCCCATCTTCCCCGGAGACCCGGAACCGGTGCTGGAACCCGCGTTCACGGTCGAAAAGGATGGTTTCTACCTCCTGTCCGTGACCATGGGCGAACATTCCGGCACCCATTGGGGCGCGCCCGCGCACTTCAACGCCGACGAGAAGACCGCGGACAAGCTGCCCGCCACGTCCTTCGTCTTCCCCGCGGTGGTCATCGACATCCGCGCCAAGGTCGCCAAGAACCCGGACTACGCCCTGAGTCTCGCGGACGTACAGGCCTATGAAAAGGCCCACGGCCGAATTCCGGCGCACGCCATGGTCATCGCCTTCACCGGCTGGGAAAAGCGCTGGAGCAATCCCGAGGCCTTTTTCAACGAGGACAAGGACAGCGTCATGCACTACCCCGGCATCGACATCGCCGCCACGCAGTGGCTGATCGACAACCGGGCTCTGGGAGGCCTGGGCATCGACACCCACGGCGTGGACCCCGGTGCCGACGAATCCTACGCCACCAACACGGCCCTCTTGAAGGGCGACCGCATCCACCTCGAAAACCTGGCCGGGCTGGAGCAGCTGCCCGCCAAGGACGCGTGGATCGTGGTCGGCGGCGTGCGCAACCTCAACGGGTCCGGCTCCCCGGCGACGGTCCTCGGCTTCCTGCCTTAGCGTCGAGCCGCATCAATATCCGCGCGACCGGTTCACCATCGGCCCCGGCCCCCGGCACTCCACCGGGAACCGGGGCCTTTTCGTTGCGCAATGGAGGTAGGCGATGGTGTTTCCCTTGGGGCTCCTAGCGACGCCCGAACCAGACCCCGGCCACGACCACGCAGCAGGCGGCCAGTTGCGCGCCGGTCAGGGTCTCGCCGAGCAGGAGCCAGCCCGCGACCAGGGCCACCGGCGGCACCATGTTGATGGACAGAGCGGCGCGTCCTGCGGGCATGCAGGTCATGGCCATGTTGTACAGGCCGAAGGCGCCGAGCGTGACGAACAGGCCGAGGTAGGCCACGGCGAGCCAGGCGGCCAGGGGAATTTCGGCCGGAGAGCCGAACAGGTCCAGGAGGGCGCCGGGCAGGAAGAAGAGGGCCCCGGCCACGCATTGCAGGCCGGTCAGCCACCAGGTGGAGTAGCGCGCGGAGAGGCGCTTCATGAGCACCATGTAAACGGCGGCGCAGGCCATGGCTCCGCCCTCCAGGAGATTGCCCAGAGCGGGGTTGGGGGCCTCGGCGTCCGGGGCCCCGGCCGTGGATAGCCAGGCCACCCCGCACATGGACACGGCCAGGCCGAGCATGGCGTTGCGGGTCATGGGTTCGCCGAGGATGGCCCAGGCCCCGGCGGCCACGAAGAGCGGCACCAGGGAGGAGACCATGCCCGCCTGGGACGAGGTGGTCAGGTTCACGGCGTTGCTTTCAAGCAGAAAATAGAGGCATGGCTGCATGAGGCAGAGCAGGCCGAGGATTTTCCAGTCGCCGGTCCGGTAGGCGGGCCGGGGAACCCGCCGGGCGAAGAAGGGTACGGTCAGGGCGGCCAGGGTCATGCGCAGCCAAACCAGGGCCTGCGGATTAAACCCGGTCAGGGCGGTCTTGGTGGCCATGAAGGACGTGCCCCAGAGGAGCACGGCGGCGGCCAGGCAGGCCGGGGCGAGCCAGGATGCGGAGGGGCGCTCCAGAACGGCGGTGTTTTCGGACATGGTGTTCTCCGGATGGTTTCGGGGAACACCATGCCGCAACGGGCGGGCCGGGTATTGTACGGAATTGCGGCCCAGGCGGCCCGCCCGGTTCCCTATTCGCCCCTGCCGAACATGGAACGGAACACGAAACCGAGGTTCCTGGGGTTTTCGCCCACCCGGCGGATGGAATAGGGCCACCAGTCGCGGCCGAACGGCAGGTACAGCCGCACGGCCACGCCCCGGCTTGCCAGCTCGCGCTGGTAGGCCGTACGCACGCCCAGGAGCATCTCCACTTCCCACTGGTCGCGGTGCCAGCCGTTGGCCGCGGCCACGTGCTCGGCAAAGGCGACCATGCGGTGGTCGTGGGTGCCGAAGACCGGGTACACGCCCCCCTCGCGGGCCTCGGGGGACAGCAGGGTGACGATGGCCTTGCGGTAGGCTTCGTCCCGGTCTCGCCGCCCGGTCACGGCCTTGTTGCCGGGCTCGGCGAAAGCCCCCTTGACCAGGCGGACCATGGCACCGTCCGCCACCAGCCGGACCAGGTCGCCCGGCGTGCGGTGCAGGTAGCCTTGGACGGTCACGGCCGCAGGCAGCCCCTCCCCGCGCAGATGGTAATAGAGGTCCAGGGTCGGCTGGGTGACCGAGGAGTCCTCCATGTCGAGCATGAGGACGTCGCGCCCGGTCCCGGCGTTGGCGGCCACCTCGCGGGCCAGGGCGGTCACGTTCTCGCGGCACGCTTCCCAGGAGATCATCGCGCCCAACTGGGTGGGGTCCACGGACAGGTGCACGTCCAGGCCGGACTTCCCCAGCCCCTGCGCGACCTCGCCCAAGACGCGGCGGGTGGTCTCGATCTTCTGCGGGTCGGCCACATATTCGCCGAGATAAAACAGGGACGCGGAAAGGTCGTGCTCACGCAGGGCCCCGGCGCACTCCAGCCCCTCGGCTCCGTCCCGGCCGCCCACGAACCGGCGGGCGAACCGGGCCATGTACCGCGAATCCTGCATCCGGCGGGTCACGGATTCGCTCCGGGCCAAACCGATCATCGTCTTTTGCCATAACAGCATGGGTCTTCTCCTTTGGTTGCGGGAGAAACCATAGCCGGGCGGGGCGGGAGGATATTGTACGAAATTGCGGCCCGGATCAGGACCGGCCGGAATCCCGGTACTGGCCGGGCGTGGCCCCGGTGTACTGGCGGAATACGCGGGTGAAATGGGACTGGTCGCTGAAGCCGGTCTCGAGCGCCGCCTGGCTGACGGGCATCCCTTCGGCCAGGAGCCGCTTGCCCAGATCCACGCGCAGTTGGTTCTGGTAGGCGTGGGGCGGCAGGCCGGTGGCGGCCTGGAATACGCGCAGCAGGTGGTAGCGGCTCAACCCGGCGGCCTCGGCCAACTCGTCCAAGGAAACCTTTTCGGCCAGGTGGTCGGCCAGGTAGCCGCGCACGGCCTGGACCGCACCGCGCCCGCCGGACCGGATCTCCCGCCCGGGATCGGGGCCGGGCTCGCCGTGCCGGGAGATGGCCTCGGCCAACGCCTGGACGAGCAGAGTCTCCCGCTCCAGGCGGTCCGCCTCGTCGGCAATGGCCTGTTGCAGGGCGCGCAGCCGCTCGGCCAGCCGGGGATCGTCGACCACGGGCTCGGGAAAGCGAGGGGGCCGGGCCTCCGGCCCGAAGAGTTCGCGGGCAACGGCCAGGAGCAGGGCGGGGTCGATGTAGAACATGGTGTAGGCCATGTTCGAGTCCGGGTCCGGGTTGCAGGCGTGGGCCAGGTGCGGGCCGATGAAGACGACCTGCCCGGTGGACGCCCTGTGCGCGGATCCTTCGAGGTCGAAGGTGGTCCTGCCCTGCTCGATGAAACCGAGGGAAAAGGCGTCGTGGACGTGGACGCGGAAGGCCTCCTCGTTGTAGGAGGACCGGCGCACTTCCACGCCCGGCAGGTCCGGGTCGCGCCAGAAGCGCACTTTCAGGTTGGTCGGCGTCTTTCCCATGGTCGATACGTACAGGCCTTGGCGCGGGGCCGTCAACCGGCGCGCGCCCGACTCGGAAAACCCGGCGGGAAAGGGGTGTATCTCCACGGGGTAAACGGGTACACTCCGGCCATGAGCAACGCGGCCATCGACAAGACCGACCTGACCACGCGGCCCATTCCCGAGGTGATCCGGCAGGTGGCCGTGCCCTCGAGCGTGGGCTTCTTCTTCAATACCATGTTCAACGTGGTGGATACCTGGTGGGCCGGACGCATCGACACCCATGCCCAGGCCGCCCTGGCCCTGTCCTTGCCCGTATATTTCATCATCACCGCCCTGGCCAGCGGCATCGGCACCGGCTCCACCGCCCTGATGGGCTCGGCGCTGGGCGCGCGCGACCGGAACAAGGCCGCCTTGGTGGCCGTGCAAATGCTCGGCTTCGGCGTGTTCGCGTCCGCACTCCTGGCCGCGTTCGGCCTGGCCTTCTCCCCCGCCATCTTCGGCTGGCTCGGCGCGCACGGGGACTATCTGGCCACCTGCCTGAGCTACATGAACCCTATCTTCGCCTGCAACCTGGTCACCATGGCCCTCTTCCTGTTCAACGCCATCCTGCAATCCCAGGGCGACACCCGGAGCATGCGCAATACGCTCATCCTGATGGCCTCGCTGAACGTGATCCTGGACCCGTGGTTCATCTACGGCGGGTTCGGCCTGCCCGCCATGGGGCTGGCAGGGGTGGCCTGGGCCACGGTCATCCTCCAAGGCCTCGGCGCAGTCTACCTGCTGCTGAAAACGCGGCGCACCGGGCTGCTCAAGACCGACAAGGGGCGCAACTTCATCCCCCGGCTCAAGCTATACGCGGAGATCGCCCACCAGGGATTCCCGGCGGCGCTCAATTCCATGACCGTGGCGCTCGGCTTCTTCGTCATCTTCCGCTACGTGTCCGGGTTCGGGCCCGAGGCCTCGGCGGCCTACGGCATCGCCACGCGCATCGACCAGGTGGTGCTCATGCCTACCATCGGCCTGAGCGTGGCCGCCCTGACCATCACGGCCCAGAACTACGGCGCGGGCAGAATCGACCGCATCCGCGAGAACTTCCGCAAGAACCTGCTGTACGGCGCGTACATGCTCATCCCCCTGTCCGTGCCCATCCTGCTCTTCGCCGGGCCGCTCATGCGCATCTTCACCCAGGACCCGGCAGTCGTGGCCGTGGGGGCGGGCTATCTGCACATCGACGCCTTCACCCTGTACGGCTACGTGGCCATCTTCGTGCCCACCTCGGTCCTGCAGGGCATGAAGCGTCCCATGTTCGCCATCTGGCTCGGCCTTGCCCGCCAGGTGATCGCTCCGTTCGTCCTGTTCACGCTCTTCACCCAGGTCCTCGGCTACCCCATCACCGCCCTGTGGCTGACCATCTTCGCCATCGTCTGGACCAGCGCCGCCGTGGCCCTGTGGTTCGCCGGAAAGACCATCCACACGATGGAGAAGACGGACTAGCCCGCCGCAGGATCCGGTCAGTTATCGATCGCCAGGGTCACTCCCAAGGCCACGAGACAGCCGCCCACCCCCCTTTCCACGGCCCGCCGCCAATTGTTGAAGACCCGCAGGGCCGCCGGGTTGGTCAGGACCAGGACCACGAAGGCGAACCAGGCGAGATGGGCCATGACGATGTACGCGCCGATGCCCACCTGGGCGGCCAGGGGCGTGCCCGGCGCGACCACCTGGGTGAACAGGGCAATGAAGAAGAGCACGGTCTTGGGGTTCAGGATGTTGCACAGAAAGCCGTTGCCGAAGGCCTGCCGGAGATCGGCGCGGGCGTCAGCCGCGGGTGCCTGCGGGCGGCCGGACGCTTCTCTGCGCGACAGCAAGGCGGAACACCCCAGCCAGACGAGGTAGGCGGCCCCGGCGTACCTGATGGCCGTCAACAGCCAGGCATAGCGGGCCACGAGCCAGCCCAGCCCGAGCAGGGTGTAGGTCACGTGGACCACCACCCCGCAGGCGATGCCCAACGCCGTGGCCAGCCCCGGGCCCCGGCCCGAGCGTAGCGCGTTGCGCAGGATGACGGCAAAGTCCGGCCCCGGACTGATCACGGCCAACAGGGTTATCCCGGCCACCGCCAGCAGATTTGTTTCAATAGAAAAATTCACGGTTATCCTCCCAGGTTGATCTTATTTACACCTATTTTAAAAGAGGATATAAAATGCACAATCGATTAATTTTCAAATTATCCATGAATTAAACTCATAGAAAGACGATGACCAACCTCCCCCCTCTCGCACCACTGGCCAGCTTCCGGGCCGCCGCGCGCCACGGCAGCTTTACAAAGGCCGCGCAGGAGTTGCACGTGACCCACGGCGCGGTCAGCCGGGCCGTGAAGCAGTTGGAGGGGTTCTTCGGGTTCGAGCTGTTCGAGCGGCGCAACCGGGGCATTTACCTGACGGACCGGGGCCGGGCCTTCGCAGCCCAAGTGGAGACCCTGTTCGCCGGGCTGGAGCGGACCTGCGAGGAGCTGAAAACCACGTCCCCCGCCCCGAGGCTGTCCGTATCCTGCGAGCCCACCCTGGCCATGCGCTGGCTCATGCCGAGGCTCGACGATTTCCACCGGGCGGCACCCGACGCCGAGGTGCTGTTGTCCACGGCGGGCGGCCTCATCGACCTGTCCGAACAGGGCGTGGACCTGGCCATTCGGCGCTCGGACTTCGCCTGGTCCGGGCGATACCACAGCGAGTCGCTCGGCCGGGAGCCCATTGGCCCGGTGTGCAGCCCGGCCTACTGGGCGGCCCACGAACACACCCCCAAACGGCTCCTGCACACCCGCACCCGCCCCTCGGCCTGGACCGACTGGAAGGGACTCTCCGGCCAGACCCCGGACGCCGACGCCGAACAATACTTCGACCATTTTTATTTCAGCCTCCAGGCCGCCACCGCCGGGCTCGGCCTGGCCATCGGCCCCCTGCCCATGGTCCGGGACGCCCTGGCCCAGAACCTCCTCGTCGCCCCCTACGGTTTCACGACCACCCCCACCGACTACGTCGTCATCACCCGCCGCCCCCCAGCCCCCGACTCCCCCGCCCAAGCCTTCATCACCTGGCTGACCCAAACCCTCGACCTCCCCCGATCCTGAGCCCACAAGCCCATACTTCCCCTCCCCCCCTGGAGTGCCTTCGTGCGCAAAGCGCGCGAACAACGGCCTATTCAATAAGGGCATTCCCCGTCTCCCTCCATCTGGAGCGATTCGGGTGCCCAAGGCACCCGACAGCGGCTCTCCCCATGGAGTGCCTTTGTGCGCAAGGCGCGCAAACAGCGGCTCTTTCCGCCGGGCCCGCACGGAGTGAGGCTTTCGAGAGTGGGTCAGATGTGCATTTTCTTCCGGGGGGCTTTCACCGCAGTGTAGTGGGCCTACATGAGGATGAAAGCCCCCCCCGGAAAAAATGTGCAGATGGCCCGCTCTCGGAAGCCGCCGTACAACGCACCGTCGTGGAGTTGACACCATGGCCGGCTTCCGGCTATGGTGCTCGACTCCACGGCGGGCCAGTAGCTCAGTTGGCAGAGCCACCGGCTCATAACCGGTCGGTCCCAGGTTCGAATCCTGGCTGGCCCACCAACGACCCACTTCCGGGAGACGTGATTGACGAAGACCCGAAAGCAGAAGAACGCATATTTCCTGAAATCCCCCGATAAGGCCGTTGGCCGGGTGATCGAAGAGGACAAGAGATGCTCCCGAGGGGGAAACCCTACGGGAGCATCCTCATTATGGGAGATGGTCGTAACCATATGAAAATTCAAGAGATTTTAGCTATTTTTAGAAACCTCGCCCCGGAGGAAAACCAGAGTTCCTGGGACAATTCCGGCGTGCAGGTGGCGGGCTCGGTGGCCGATGTGGACAAGGTGGCCGTGACCCTGGAGCCGACCCCGGCCGCGGTCTCCCGTTGCATCGAGTGGGGCGCGGGCGCGGTGATCACGCATCACCCGCTGTACATGAAGCCCAAGGCCCCAAGCGCGGAAGGGATGTACCTGGACGTGCTCCGGTCGGTGATCCCCACGGGGAGCTGGCTGTACGCGGCCCACACCTCCCTGGACACCCGGCCGGACGGTCCGGCCTTCTGGCTGGGCGAGGCGCTGGGGCTGACCGGCAGGCGGCTGCTCGAAGTGGAGCACGGCCGCGCCCCGGTGGAGGCGTCGTTCTATAGCGAGGAGCAGATCTCCCGCGAGGCGGCCGACATCTGGGCCGACCACGACGGAGTACACTCGGTGGCCCAGAGCCGCACGGGCGAGATCCGGGTGGTCTGCGACGAGCCCAAGTGGCCCGGACTGGCGGACAAGATCGAATTTTCCCTGGGCCGACGCCCCCTGTTCTACCTGCGCTCCCTGACCGCGCCGGTGAGCGAGGTCGGCTTCGGCGAGGCGGGCGAGCTGCCCGAGGCGATGCCTTTTGACGCGTTCCTGGACCGGCTGGCCGGGCTGGTCGAACGCGACGTCCTGACGGTCGCCGGGCCCAGGCCCGGGACCGTGCGCACCGTGGCCTATTGCGGCGGCTCGGGCACGTCCCTGATCGAACGGGCGGCGCGCGCCGGGGCGGACGTGTTCGTCACCGGGGACATGAAGTACCACCCGGCCGTGGAGACCCCGGTCTGCGTGGTGGACGTGGGCCACTTCTCCCTGGAAGAGGAAATGATGCGCCGCTTCGCCCTGGAACTGGGCGAGGCCCTGCCCCGCGCGGAGGTCCGTTTCTTCCCGGGCGAGGACCCCTTTTCGGTATACAGCAAGTAGCGGATACACTTTTTTTGATTTCAAATAGATAGTGAGGTTAACCCATGTATCAGAAACAGATTGAACAGTTGATCGTCCTGCAGGAAGTGGACGACGAAATCCTTGAGCTGACCCAGGAGATCGAGCAGGCGCCCCAGGAACTGGCCGACCTCGAGAACCAGCTCGGCGAGTTCGAGGAACGCCGCGGTCAGATCGACGAAAAGATGAGCATCCTCAACGAACAGAAGAAAAAGCTGTCCGTGGAGATCGAAGAAGACGCCGGCAAGATCAAGAAGTCCAAGAACAAGCTGATGCTCGTCGGCAACACCAAGGAATACCACGCCATGATGCGCGAGATGGATTCCCTGGAGAAGCTCAACCGCATGCGCGACGACGAGCAGGCGGCCGTGCGCGAGGAGCTGGTCCGCCAGGACGAAGCCACCCAGGCCCTGGACGAGGAAATGGGCGGCGTAAAGGAGCAGTTCGATGCGCTCAAGACCACTCTGGACGAGCGGTTGGACAAGGCCAACAAGAAGCTCGAAGCCCTGAACCGCAAGCGCAAGAAGGCTTGCAAGGCCGTTCCGCCGCCGATCCTGGGCCGCTACGAGTTCATCCGCGAGCGCATGGAGCACCCGGTCATCGTGCCGGTCTCCGAAGGCGTGTGCTCGGGCTGCAACATCATGATCCCGCCGCAGTCGTACAACGACCTGCAGAAGGGCCAGCAGATCCTGAGCTGCCCCAACTGCCAGCGGCTGATTTACTGGCAGGCCTTTGTGCAGCCGCAAGGCGCCGAAGAGGAATAGCATCACAAGTCCGGAGTCGGGCAGGTCATCGCCGCGGCCATTGGCCGGGGAGGAAAGTCCGGGCTCCGCAGGGCAGGACGCTGGGTAACGCCCAGGGGGAGCGATCCCCGTCACGTGCAACAGAAAGCAGACCGCCACCGGGGCAACCCGGCGGTAAGGGTGAAACGGTGGGGTAAGAGCCCACCGGCTGTCGCGGCGACGCGGCAGGCCAGGTGAACTCCGTCCGGAGCAAGACCGAATAGGACAGCGTTTGAGGCCGGCCCGGCCGAAGCTGTCGGGTTGGTTGCTCGAGCCGTCCGGTAACGGGCGGCCTAGATGAATGATGACCGCCCCGCGAGGGGAACAAGACCCGGCTTATGACCGGCTCCGACTTGTGTACACCGCGCGGGGGAGGCAGCCCCTCCCCCGTGCGCCCAATTTCGACAGGCAACCGCATGGACCGCACCATGAACGACATTTGGGCCATCATCCTGGCCGCAGGCTCCGGGACCCGGCTGGCCGAGGCCACGGGCGGCGAGCGCAAGCAGTACCTTGAGTACAAATCCGCGCCGCTGTTCTGGCACTGCGCCCGGACCTTTTCCCGCGTGGCCGACGTGCGCGGCCTGGTCTTCGTCTTCCCGCCCGAGGACGCCCCGACCATGGACAAGAAGCTGCGCCAGTTCTTCAAGACCGAGGATCTCGGCGTGCAGTGGACCGTGGTCGCAGGCGGCGAGCGCCGACAGGACTCGGTGCGCAACGGCCTGACCGGCCTGCCCAGGTCGTGCGGCCGCGTCCTGATCCACGACTCGGCCCGGCCCTTTTTCTCGGCCCGACTGGTCCGCGACCTCCTCGGCGCGCTCGATTCCGGCGCACGCGGCGTGATCCCGGCCGTGCCCGTGACCGACACGGTCAAGCGGGTATCCGGCAACACGGTCGCCGAGACCCTGAACCGTGCCGAACTTGCGGCCGTGCAGACTCCGCAGGGGTTTGAGACCGCGCTGTTGCGCGAGGCCCACGACCGCGCCCTGGCCGAGGGCTGGGAGGTCACGGACGACGCCTCCATGGTCGAGCGGCTGGCCGAGGTCGCGATCGTTCCCGGCGAGGCGGCCAACGTCAAGATCACCCTGCCCGAAGACCTGAAGCGTCTCCGGGAGGCCCGCACCACCGTGCCGTGCACGGGCTGGGGTTACGACGTGCACCGCTTCGGCGGCGAGCACGACCGGCCCCTGGTCCTGGGCGGCGTGCCCATCCCCGGCGGCCCGTCCACCGTGGCCCACTCGGACGGCGACGTGCTCCTGCACGCCCTGGCCGACGCCATCCTCGGCACCTTCGGCGGCGGGGACATCGGCACCCATTTTCCGGACACGGACCCGAATTTCGACAACGCGGACAGCGGCATGCTCGTGCGCGAGGTCCTGTCCATGGCCGAGCGGGCCGAGACCCGCATCGTCCACGCGGACCTGACCGTCATCGCCCAGGTGCCGCGCCTGGCCCCCCACGCCGCGCAGATCGCCAGGAACGTGTCCCGGCTGCTCGGCCTGGAAGCGCATCAGGTCAACTTCAAGGCCACCACCGAGGAAAAGCTCGGCTTCACCGGCGAAAAGAAAGGCATCAAGGCCGTGGCCTGCGTCACCGGCCTGAGGGAGATGTGACGTGTCCGGCCTGAAGAAATTCCTGCTCTCCTTCGTCATCTTCGCCGCGCTCTGCTTTTTCGGCCTGAAATGGTACGTCAACACCGAGGTGGACAAGGAACTGACCCGCGCCGTGGCCGACACGCCGGGGCTGGCCCTGTCCTACGCCGACCTGTCCGTGGACATCATCGCCCACACCGTGACCCTCAAGGGGGTGGACGCCCTGTTCCCCTCGGGCCAGCACGTCCAGGCCGATTCGGTGTCCATCGCCGCATTCGACCGGGACAACCCCATACCCCACTACGCGGCCATTTCCGCCAAGGGGTTGAGCATACCGGTGACCCCGCAAAATTTCGGCGAGTGGGCCGGGTACATCAAGGGGCTCGGCATCGAGACCTTGTTCGGCGACGGCACCCTGGACTACGCCTACGACCCGGAGACCAAGATCCTGGAGCTCAAGGACCTCTCCCTGGACGACCCCAAGCTCGGCTCGATCAAGCTGACCGGCTCCCTGGACAACCTGAACCTGACCGGGTTCAGCCCGGAACAAAGCTTCGCCCTGGGCATCCGCAAAGCGGTCCTGACCTTCGACAACCGCGAGTTCATGCGGCTGGTCGGCGAGGACTGGGCTCGGAAGACGGGCGTGTCCGAATCCGTCACCCTGGACCGGATCAGCGCGGAGCTGGACGGCCTGGCCGCCTATGCCGAGACCCAGGCCAACGAACCGGCCCGCGCCGCCATGCTCGGCCTGAAGACGTTCCTGAGCGACCCCGGCTCCCTGACCGTGTCCGCCAACCCGGCGGAGTCCGTGCCCGTGCTCTACTTCTTCATGGGCCGCGACCTGTTCGAGAACCTGGACCTCCTGAACATCCACGTGGACACCGTCCCGACGAATGGCATTTAATTAAAGCATAATTATTTCAATGTAATAAAAATGGAGTAATCCAATGAGACTCTACAACACCCTCAAAAGGCACAAGGAAGCATTCACCCCGGCCAACGACAACGACGTGAACATGTACGTCTGCGGCATCACGGCCTACGACCTCTGCCACATCGGCCACGCCCGCTCCAGCGTGGTCTTCGACGTGCTTTATCGCTACCTCAAGCATGAGGGGTACAAGGTCAACTTCATCCGCAACTTCACGGACATCGACGACAAGATCATCAAGCGCGCGGCCGAGGTGGGCAAGGAGGCCAGCGAGATCGCCGAAAAGTTCATCGGCGAGTTCTACGTGGACATGGACCGCCTGAACATCGAGCGGCCCACGGTGGAGCCCAAGTGCACGGAGCACATCCCCGAGATGATCGACCTGACCCAGCGACTCATCGACAAGGGCCACGCCTACGCCACCCCGTCCGGCGACGTGTATTTCAAGGTCCGATCCTTTGACGGCTACGGCAAGTTGTCCGGCCGCAACATCGACGAGCTCGAATCCGGCGCGCGCATCGCCCCGGGCGAGGAGAAGCAGGACCCGCTCGACTTCGCCCTGTGGAAGGCAGCCAAGCCCGGCGAGCCGTTCTGGGAATCCCCGTGGGGCCAAGGCCGCCCCGGCTGGCACCTGGAGTGCTCGGCCATGAGCGAGAAGTACTCCCCCCTGCCGCTGGACATCCACGGCGGCGGCCAGGACCTGTCCTTCCCGCACCACGAGAACGAGGTGGCGCAATCCGAAGCCGCCACGGGCAAGCCGTTCGCCAACTACTGGGTGCACAACGGGTTCGTGCAGATCAACTCCGAAAAGATGTCCAAATCGCTCGGCAACTTCTTTACCATCCGCGACATCCTGGACAAGTTCCTGCCCGAGACCCTGCGCTACTTCCTGCTGACCATGCACTACAGAAGCCCGCTTGACTTCTCCTTCGACGCCCTCGAAGAAGCCGAGAAGGGCGTCAAACGAATCTACTCCGCCCTGAACCAGATCGACGTGGAACTGGACAAGGCCAAGTGGAAGAAATCTCCGTTCCCCGAAGAACTGACCCGGGAACTCGACGAACTCGAAAAGCACTTTGCCGAGGCCATGGCCGACGATCTGAACACCGCGGGCGCCCTGGGGCACATCTTCTCCGTCATCCGCCTGGCCGGGCGCGTGGCCGAAGACAAGAACCTGCGCAAGTCCGAAGGCGGCCGAGATCTCTTTGGCCGCATCAAGGCGGACATGGCCGACTGGGCCTCCATCCTCGGCATCTTCGAGCGCGAGCCCGCCGAGTTCCTCCTGGAGCTGCGCGACAACCGCGCCGCCCGCGCCGGCATCGACCCGGCCAAGGTCACCGAACTGCTCGACGCCCGCGCCCAGGCGCGCAAGGACAAGGACTTCGACAAGTCCGACGCCATCCGCGACGAACTCGCCGCCATGCAGGTCGAAGTCCACGACACCCCGCAGGGCGCCACCTGGGACGTTTTGTAAGGCGAAAGATGCCTCCGGCGGCGGGGGGAAGGGGAGAGGAAACCCTTTGGAAGGGCTTTCCCTCTCCCTTCCCCGGACCCTCATCCCTCTCCCTTCCTGAACCTTTTGTGCCGCTTCGCGGAGTGTGCAGATAACGAAACCCCGGTCCGTTTGAGCCGGGGTTGTTTCTTTGGCGTCCGCACGCCTTGCCGAAGGCACACAAAAGGTTCTGGAGGGGAGTCCAGAGGGGAACCTCTTCAAGAGGTTCCCCCTCTGGCCGCCGGAGGCATTCTTCCTCCCTACTCGACCTTGAACGACCAGAAGTAGCGCTCGGAGCCCGCCGCCGGGTAGGAGGCGACGTCGCCGAGTTGCCAGCCGTCGGGGATGGCGGACTCGGCCGGGGGTGGGTCGTTGGCCAGGATAATGGCGGTGCCGATGCGGCCGGGGGCCTTGCGAAGCATGGGGCGAATGAAATCAAGGAGTTTCTGCCAGGGCATGAAGGCGCGGCTGAGAATGAGGTCCGCAGTGTCTTCGTGGCCGGATCGGGCCAGGCGGTCCAGGGCGTCCTCGGCCTTGCCCAGGAAGACGCCGGTGCCGGGCAGCTTGAGGCGCCCGAGCGCACTCTTCATGAAGGTGGCCCGTTTCTCGCGCACCTCCACCAGCCAGTAGTCGCCCTGCTGCCAGAGCACGCGCAGGGGGATGCCGGGCAGTCCGGCACCGGCCCCGAAGTCGAGGCTGAGCGGCCGATCGTGCAGCTTCAGCCCGGCGACGAAATCGGCCAGGAACAGGGAGTCCACCACCAGCCGGTCGAACACGGTCCGCCAGTCGGACGGACCCACCAGGTTCATCTTCCTGTTCCACTTGATGAGCTGATCCAGGTACACGGCCAGCAGCTTTGCCTGGTCCGGTTCCACGGGGCGGCCCAGCGTGCGGGCCGCGGCCAGCACGGCCTGTGCATCGGGTTGGGTATCGGGCATGGGCAGCAAATACGTTGTTTCCGCCAAACAATCCAGCCCCGCGCAACCAGGAAGGCCGCCCGGTTACGGACGGCCTTCTTGGGGAGGATGTAGGGTGTGACGTTCGGGCGGCAATGGCTGACCACCCATGGTAGAGAATGTCTCCTGCGGCGGGGTTGGTCATGCCCCATCCGCACCTCCCTTCTACAGAGCGCCACCCAAAAAAACATTGATCTGGATCAATTCCCGCAACTTTTTCCCACAAAAAAAGGGAGCCAAGCTCCCTCACCAAATAGCGCCTCGGGTGCGCAGCACCCGACAGCCATTCCGCCCCTCTTATGGAGCGATTCGGTTGGCACCGCCAACCGACAGCGGCTCTCTCTTCAGCCGCCAGACCGCCCTCGGAATAGGTTTTGATTCGCCCCGTCCTGGGGCTCACCCCTTCGGGGCGTTGCGGAGGACCGCAACGTCCAAATCCGCTGTCCTGCGGATTTGTCGAGAGTGGGTCAGCCATGCATTTTTAAGTGAATTGTTGGCGAGTCTGCGAGCCGTACAAGATCTTATGCCTCAGGTACAAAGCCGGCGGGCTTTCACCGCAGCGTAGCCGTCTACGTGAGGATGAAAGCCCCCTGGAAAAAATGTGCAGATGGCCCGCTATCGGAAGCCGCCCTACTCCTTCTCGTCCACCGGACGAGTATAGTCGCATCCTTTTTTGGGACAGGCGATGTGCTCGCCCTTGTCCTTGGTGGTCTTGCGCACCAGGATGGGGTGGCCGCACTTGGGGCACGGCTCGTTGATGGGCCAGTTCCAGACCGCGTAGTCGCACTTGGGATACTCGGAGCAGGAGTAGAAGATCTTGCCCCGGCGCGAGGATTTCTCGACCAGCTCACCGGTGCAGCCCTCGCGCGGGCAGGGCACGCCCGTGGAGAACGGCGCGGCATAGGTGCAGTCCGGATAGTTGGAACAGGCGATGAACCGGGAACCGGTGCGGGCCTTCTTGAGCAGCAGTTCGCCGCCGCAGTCCGGGCAGGTGCCGACCACTTCGGGTTTCTCCGACTCCACGACCTTGATGTTGCCGTTCTCGTCGCGGGTGAAATTGACGATGGACTTGCAGTCCGGGTAGCCGGTGCAGCCCAGGAACTCGCCGCGCCGGGACTGCTTGATGGCCATGGGGCGGCCGCACTTCTCGCAGACCACCCCGGTGTCCTCGGGTTTTTCGCGTTCCACCACCTGGATGTTGCCGTGCTCGTCGCGGGTGAAGTTCTTGATGGTCCGGCAGGCCGGGAATCCGGTGCAGCCCAGGAACTCGCCGGTCTTGCCGAATTTGACGGCCATGGGCTTGCCGCAGTTCTCGCACACGATATCCGTGACCTGCTGGGAGCGGCCCATCTCGGTGCGCGCCTTTTCCAGGGTGGGGTAGAAGTCGCCGCCGAAGTCCTTGAGCAGCTCCTCCCAGTTCTTCTTGCCGTCGGCCACGTCGTCGAGCAATCCTTCCATCTGGGCGGTGAAGCCCACGTCCATGAGGGCCTGGAAGTGCTCGGACAGCTGGTCGGACACGGTGAACCCGAGTTCGGTGGGCACGAACCGCTTCTCCTCCAGCTTGGCGTACTCGCGGTCGATCAGGGTGGAGATGATGGCCGCGTAGGTGGACGGCCTGCCTATGCCCAGTTCCTCCAGGGTCTTGACCAGCGAGGCCTCCGAATAGCGCGGCGGCGGCTGGGTGAACTTCTGTTCCTTCTTCAGCTCGTTGAGCTGGAGCACGTCGCCCTCGTGCAGCTTGGGCAGCTCCACGTCGTCCTCGGACTTGGCCTTGTCCATGGCCGCCAGGAAACCGGCGAAGAGCAGCCGCTCGCCCTTGGCGCGCCACACGGTTTGCGGGGCGTTGACCAGCACGGTAGTGTCCCAGAAGGTGGCCGCGGCCATCTGCGAGGCCACGAACCGCTGCCAGATGAGCCGGTAGAGCTTGTACTGCTCACCGGGCAAAAAGCTCTTCACACTCTCGGGTGTAATGGTCACATCGACGGGCCGGATGGCTTCGTGCGCGTCCTGTGCGCTGCCTTTGGTCTTGAAATTCCGGGTCTTGGACGGATAAAAATCCGCGCCGAACATCTCCAGGATCAGCTCCTTGGCCGCGTCCTGCGCCTCTTTGGCGATGCGCACCGAGTCGGTACGCATGTAGGTGATCAACGCGGTGGTGCCGCGCTTGCCCAGCTCCACGCCCTCGTACAGCCGCTGGGCGATGGACATGGTCCGCTTGGCCGAGTAGCCCATGCGCCGGTTGGCGTCCTGCTGCAGGGTGGAGGTGATGTACGGCGGCAGGGGCTGGCGCTTGCGCTGCTTTTCCTGCACCGAGTCGACCTTGAATTCGCCGTTTTCGAGCTGCTGTTGCAGGGATTCGGCCTGGTCCGCGTTGGAAACGTGGTTGGCCCCCGGCTTGACCGCCTTGCCTTCGAGCTTGTGCAGGTCCATCCAGAACGGCGGCGGGTTCCCGCCCTCCAGGAGCACCTTGAACGGCCAGTACTCGTCGGGCCGGAAGGCGCGGCGTTCCTTTTCGCGCTCGACCAGGATCTTGAGCGCCACGGACTGGACGCGCCCGGCCGAGATGCCGCGCTTGACGTTCTTCCACAGGATCGGGGAAATCTTGTAGCCCACCAGCCGGTCCAGGATGCGCCGGGCCTGCTGGGAGTCGAACAGGTTCTCGTTGAGGTCCTGGGCGTGCTCGAGCGCGTCCTTGACCGCACGGGAGGTGATCTCGTTGAACTGGATGCGCCGGATGTTGTCGTTGACCGGCTTGAGCAGCTCGGCCACGTGCCAGGCGATGGCCTCTCCCTCGCGGTCCGGGTCGGGCGCCAGATAGACGGTACCCGCCTTCTTGGCCGCGGCCTTGAGGCGCTTGACCACGTCCTCTTTGCCTTGGATGACCTCATAGTGCGGGGCGAAGTTGTTCTCCTCGTCCACGCCCAGGTCGCGGGTGGGCAGGTCGCGCACGTGGCCCACCGAGGCATCGACCATGTAGTCCTTTCCCAGGAACTTGGAGATGGTCTTCACCTTGGCGGGGGACTCGACGATGATCAGATCTTTCGGCATGTTACGGCTCTCTTATCAGGCTGTTGAAAAACGCGCGATTGCGCTCCTGCACTCGCGCCTTCTTCAACAGGCTGAAGATGGTATCCGGCCTGCCTTGCTGGTTGCGGGGCTCTGGTCCGTCCAAAACCCGTTCCCGACAGACTGAGGGGGGTCTATGCCCGCTTTTCCGGCAACTCGTCAAGCCTCTATATATAGATAATGGGTGAAAAGCACTTTTTTCCTATTGTCGCGGCCCGCGCCCGAGCCGATTGCCGCCCCGTCCCCGCTCCCGAATGTGACCTATTCTCCATCCGCAGGGCACACTCCGTCACCGGTTCGTCAGGCTGCCGACGAAAGCGGAAGGTATGTTTGCAAGACTACACAACCACTCTGCATTCAAGGAGAAAAACATGTCTTCCGAACAACTCAACCGTCGCGATTTCCTGAAATTCGGGGTCCTGGCGGGCGCGGCCGCCGCAGTCACCGCCCTGCCCGTGCGCGCCCAGGCCGCCCCGGCCACGGTCACCTTCGACCAGTGCGTATCCATGGCGCCCCAGGCCATGGCCGACGCATCGGGCCCGGTGTCCGCCTCCTGGCAGTCCATCCTCCAGGCCGCCGGGCAGATCCGCAATCCCGGCCTGCGCGCCCAGGTCCTGGCCGTGCTCGACAACCCCGCGCCCACCGTGACCAAGTCCATCGGGGGCGCCGAAAAGAAGGCCATTTACAACGAACTTTCCGGCAAGGGGCTGATCAAGGACGTGTCCGAAGCCGATTTCCTGCCGCCCGTGTCCGGGGCGACCACCGCGCCGCAGCCGTTCTGGTCCGCCCCCGGCTCCGGCTACGGCAGCCACCACGCCTACCCCGGCGGACTGTGCACCCACACCGGCCTGAACACCCGCGTGTCCCTGGCCCTGTACGACGGCTACCGCGAGGTCTACGACTACATGCTCGACCGCGACGTGGTCATCGCCGCCCAACTGCTCCACGACCTGCACAAGCCGTGGGTCTTCCAGTGGGCCGCCGACGGCGAGTCGCGCACCGAGCGCTCCCTGGCCGGGACCGGCGAGCACCATCCCCTGGGCGTGGCCGAGTCCATCGTCCGCAAGGTGCCCGCCGAGGTCGTTGTGGCCCAGGCCTGCGCCCACAACCACCCGCGCACCGAGCAGGACGAGGCCCAGGTCGTGGGCTGGCTGACCGCCGCCTCGATCATCGCGGGCGTCGACCCCGTGCAGTACGGCCTGCTCGCCGAGAGCGGCAAAACCCTGCCCCTGCCTCGCCGCCAGGAAGGCTTCGTCACCCACCTCGGCGACCACGACTGGGTCCTGACCGTGCCCGCCAACCAGTGGGTCCTGCCGGTCCTGGAGAAGGTCGCCGTGCGCGACTACAAGCTCTCCCAAAACGACCTCAAGGCCAAGCCGTTCAAGCAGTTCCGCAACTACGTCTACTCCCAGGCCACCATCATGGGCCTGTACGAAACCTACGCCGCCAAGGGCGAAACCGAACTCGTCCGTACTATCCACACCATCGTCACCCCCGCCTAGAGGCGGTCGCGCCCGACCGTTGACGCGGCGCGATGCGCCGCGTCAACGGTTACCTTCCCCGGACCCCCACCCCCTCATTTTCCCAAACTTTTGGGTGCCGTTGCGCAGAGATGCCGGGGCGGGGTCATCCGTTGGTTTAACGATGTTCCGTGGCCGGATATGGGCGCGGCGGCGTTGCAGACGGGCATTCGGCAGGCGAAGAATACAAGAGAAAATCCAGACTTAACTTTGCGGCAATATTGAGAATTGCGTCCTGCCTGAGTTCCGGTAAAATTTCGGGTGGTTAGGGTGCGTAAAATCATGGTATAAGCCGATACGCGTTGATCGGATGCAAAAAATCATCATTAATCAATTAAACTAATTGAAAATCGAGCCGATAAGAGCCATTGGGACATCAGGGCCGTGTTGTGCGGACCGGATAAACCGGCTCCGGCCCACGGAACGAGCATGAGTCTGAGACAACAGGAATTGGCCGAGCGCAGGGCCGAAGTCAGGGAGGCCCTGGCCGAGGCCGCGAAACAGGCGGGCCGCGCGCCCGAGGACGTAACCCTGGTGGCGGTGTCCAAGCTGCACCCGGCCTCGGATATCCGGGACCTGGCCGCAACCGGCCAGACCGAGTTCGGCGAGAACTACGTGCAGGAGGCTTTGGCCAAGCAGGATGAGCTGGCCGGGCTGAACGTGAACTGGCATTTCATCGGCGGCCTGCAGTCCAACAAGGCCAAGTACGTGGCCGGAAAGTTTGCCCTGGTGCACAGCGTGGATTCCTCTAAGCTGGCCCAGGCATTGCATAAAAAGGCGGTTAGCCTGGATACGGTCCAGGACATCCTGATTCAGGTGAACATTGCGGGAGAAACGCAAAAGTCCGGAATCATGGTGGAAAAGCTGCCGGGACTGGCCGAAGCGGTCCTGGGCATGGAGGGGCTGCGGCTCGTCGGTTTGATGACGATGCCGCCGTTTTTCGACGACCCCGAGCGCGCGCGGCCGGTGTTCGCCCGACTGCGGGAGTTGCGCGGCGGGCTGGAAACGCGCCTGGGCATGGACCTGCCGCACCTGTCCATGGGCATGACCGGGGACTTCGTCCCGGCCGTGCAGGAGGGTGCGACGCTGGTGCGCATCGGCACACGGATTTTCGGGGCGCGGCCGCCGCGCGACTGAGAACACAAGCGGAGACAGCATGGATCTGGGTACCATAATCGGCATCGTCCTCTCGTTCGGACTGGTCCTGTCGGCCATCATGACCGGCTCCAGCCTGATCATCTTCGTGTCCGTGCCCTCCCTGCTCATCGTGGTGGGCGGCACCATCGGGGCCGGGCTGGTCAACTACCCCATGAACTACATCATCGGCGTCATCGGGGTCATCAAGAACACCTTTTTCTCCAGCCTGGATTCCCCGGCCGAGATCATCGACCGTTTCAAGGACTACGCCAACCGCGCCCGCCGCGAGGGCATCCTGTCGCTCGAACCGCTGATCAAGGAGATCGACGACGACTACATGCGCAAGGGCCTGCAACTGACCGTGGACGGCCTGGAGCCGCAGACCATCCAGGAGATCCTGGAGACGGAAATCTCCTATCTGGCCGAGCGCCACGCCACCGGCGCGGACGTGGTCTCCGCGCTGGGCACCCTGGCCCCGGCCATGGGCATGATCGGCACGGTCATCGGCCTGGTGCAGATGCTCCAGACCATGAGTGATCCGTCGTCCATCGGCCCGGCCATGGCCGTGGCCCTGCTGACCACCCTGTACGGCGCGCTCATCGCCAACCTCATGCTCATGCCCATGGCGGGCAAGCTCAAGGCCCGCAGCAAGGAGGAAATCCTCCTGCGCGAAATGATCATGGAGGGCATCCTGTCCATTTCCAAGGGCGAAAACCCGCGCATCATCGAGGAGAAGCTGAACAGCTACCTCCCGCCCAAGGACCGGATCGTCTCCGAATAACCCGCTGACCCGAAGGGGCGCGTCATGGCCAAGAAGAAACTGAAGCAGGTATGCGAGGAGATGCCTCTGTGGATGGTCACGTTCGCGGACTGCATGACCCTGATGCTGACCTTCTTCATTCTGCTCGTGTCCATGGCGACCATCGACCAGCGGCGCAAGTTGGTCGCGCTCGGCTCGATCATCGGCACCTTCGGCTTCAACCAGGAGGGCTACGACGTCTTCAGCAGGAAGGACACCAAGCGGACCGTGGAGCCCGGCCCCATCGACACCGGCGACCTGGAGCCGCTGCAATCCCTGAAATGGGAAACCGTGGATAAGGACATCAATTTCTCCTCCAGCCGCTTCGTCCAGATCCTGTCCATCAACGCGAGCCTGCTCTTCGGCCCGGACGGCTACACCCTGAGCGCCGAGGGCCGGGCCACCCTGGACGGCTTCCTGCCCCTGCTCCAGCAGGTCAAGTACCCCCTGCTCCTGGCCGGGCACACCTCGGACATGCGCGACGAGCTCGGACTCGACTACCAGCCCGGCGACGACGAACAAAACCCCGACCTCTCCTGGAAGCTCTCCCTGAATCGGACCCTGACCATATACCGCTACCTGCTCGACAACGGCATGAGCCCGGACATGCTCCGCGTGGAGGCGTTCGGCAAGTACCGGCCCCACTATCCGCCGGACACCCCGGAGAACCGGGCCCGCAACCGGCGGGTGGACATCGTCCTGGACAAGCGCTCCAGCCGCCTGGGCGACCGCATCGTCGAGGCCCTGCCCGCAGCGCCCGAGCGCAAGAACTCCATGAGCGTGGACGGCTTCGAGTTCGACGTGGCCACTCCCAAGGAGCTGCAGTAGGCCATGGCCAAGAAGAAGCAAGCGCCCTGTCCGCCCATGGCCCTGTGGCTGGTCACGTTCTCGGACCTGATGACCCTGCTGCTGACTTTTTTCGTCCTGCTCCTGACCATGGCCTCAATGGACAACTCCATCCTGACCAAGGTCACGCTGACCACGGCGGACCTCGGCCTGCTCGACAAGCGCGGCTCGGGCCGGGCCAACGTCAAGGAGCACCTGATCGTCGAGCTCATGGAGAAGCCGTGGGAGGTCCTTGACAAGCAGCAGCGCATCAAGGACCTGCTCTTCCCGGACGACACCCTGCCCGACGAGATCAGCAAGTCCGACCTGAACGACAACCTCGACGTCCTGGCCAAACAGGACGGTGTGGCCCTGGTCTTCACCGATCAGATACTCTTTACGCCGGGCGGCTCGGAGCTGTCCGACAGAGGCAAGTACATCATCGGCCGCCTGGTGCCGATGATGACCCAGACCGACGCACCCATCAACGTGGCCGGCTACACCGACCGGTCCGACGCAACGCAGACCCCGCTGGAGTTGTCCGGAGCCCGCGCCCTGACCGTGCTGGCCTTCCTGGTGGACAAGGGCGTGCCCAATTCGCGCTTCTCCCTGTCCGCCTACGGCAATGCCTTCCCGGTGATCAACGACCTGGGCAGACCCGTGGCCGAGTCACCGAAAAACCGGCGGGTGGAGATACTGCTCAAGACCGCCCGGCCCATCGGCGGCTACTGACGAGTCTAAAGTTAGTCTGGAAAAGTGGGGCGATTGACGATAAGGGATGAAGAACAACCAGCAGGAAAGGTAACTGCCATGGCTCAAGAAGAATTGACCCAGGAAGAAGGGAAAAAGAAGAAGGGCGGCCTGCTCAAGTGGATCATCATCGTCGTCTTGCTGGCGGCGTTGGGAGTGGGCGGTTGGTTCGGCTACAAGATGTTTTTCGCCGCCCCCAAGGAAGACACGGCCGCGCAGCAGGATGCCGCGGGCGATCCCGGCAAGCCCGCCGAACAGCAGGAGGGCCTGATCGTGACCCTGCCTACGTTCCTGGTCAACCTGGCCGACCCCCTGGGCCGCCGGTACCTGAAGCTCGGGGTGGAGGTGGAGGTGCGGGACGCCGACGCCCAGGCCGCCCTGGCCAAGTACGAGCCCAAGATCAAGGACACCCTGATCCTGCTGCTTTCGAGCAAAACCTACGAAGGGTTGTCCACCATGCAGGACAAGGTGGAACTCAAGCAGGAGATCGCGGACCGCCTGAACCAGATTGTCGGCAACGGCGGGGTGCTGCGGGTCTACATCACGGAAATGGTCATCCAGTAGCACGCTTCTTGCTAGTTCCGTTGCGGACCGTCCCGGTTTTGACGGCCCGACCGCGAATAACGAATTTAACGAGGTGAGCGACATGGCTGACGATCAGGATAAACTCGCACAGGAATGGGCCGATGCCCTGCTGGATGGCGACGACTCGGACGACGATCCGCTGGGGAATCTGGAGAACGTGACCGATCCTTCCGAAGCGGGCAGCGCCGACGTGGGCAACGACGACGAGACCCTGGCCGACGAATGGGCCGCCGCCCTGGCCGAGACCGAGCAGGAAGAGGTCAAGCACGAGAAGGAACAGGCCTTCCTGTCCACTCAGACTCACGACTACGACCTGACCGACATGGGCCCGGACGCCAAGGCCGGCAGTTCCTCGGGCAAGCGGGACCTGGACTTCATCCTGGACATCCCCCTGGAGGTCTCGGCCGAGCTGGGCCGCACCAAGCTGCTGATCAACGAACTCCTGCAACTGGGCCAGGGCTCGGTGGTCGAGCTGAACAAGCTGGCCGGAGAACCGCTCGAGATCTACGTCAACGGCAAGCTGGTGGCGCGCGGCGAGGCCGTGGTCATCAACGAGAAGTTCGGCATCCGGCTGACCGACATCATCAGCCCCATCGAGCGGGTGAAGCAACTTGGCTAGCCCGGCTCCAGTCGGCACCACCGCCGCCCCCATGCAGCTTCCGGCCGTGAATTCGGGAACCACCATCCTGACCACAGCCGGATACCTGTTCCTGCTGCTCGGCGTCATTTTTCTGGCCTACTGGCTGCTCAAGCGATTCGGGGTGCCCGGCGTGCTGACCGGCTCCGGCCCCAACGGCCCGAAGCTGGTCAACCGGTTGATGCTCGGCAACCGCCAGTCCGTGGCCGTGGTGCGCTACCGCGACAAGGACCTGCTGCTCGGCGTGACCGAGCACAGCGTCACCCTGCTCGCCGAGGAAGAGGCCGCGCCCGAGGCGGAGCCGACGGAACGCAAGACCTTCGCCTCGGTGCTCAAGAGGAACGCGGGCCGTGGCTAGCCGCAAACATCTCATCTTTCTGCTGACGGTGCTGGCCGCCGTCCTGCTCCCGGCCCTGGCCTGGGCCCAGGCCCCGGTCATCCCCAAGCTGACCATGGAGCTGGCCGCCGGGCAGGCGGACCCGCAGGAGGTCTCGACCCTGCTCGAGATCCTCTTCCTGCTGACCGTCCTGTCCCTGGCCCCGGCCATCATGCTGACCATGACCTCCTTCACCCGGATCATCATCGTCTTCCACTTCATCCGGCAGGCCATGGGCACCCAGCAGATGCCGCCCAACCAGATCCTGGCCGCCCTGGCCATCTTCATGACCATGGTCATCATGTACCCGGTGGGCAAGGCCATCAACGAGACCGCGCTCCAGCCGTACATGAACGAGACCATCAATTTCACCGAGGCGCTGACCCGCGCCCAGGTCCCCATCCGCGCGTTCATGTTCAAGCACACCCGCGAAAAGGACCTGTCCATATTCTACTCCATCACCAAGGAACCGCGTCCCGAGAACAAGGAAGAGGTGCCGACCATCATGCTGGTGGCCGCCTACACCATCTCCGAACTGAAGACCGGCTTCACCATCGGCTTTCTGATCTACATCCCGTTCCTCATCCTGGACATGGTCGTGGCCTCCATCCTGCTGGCCATGGGCATGATGATGCTGCCGCCGGTCATGATCTCGCTGCCGTTCAAGATTCTCCTGTTCATCCTGATCGACGGCTGGAACCTGCTGGTGGGCTCGCTGGTAAACACCTTCCAGTGACCCTGCCCACCGCGTTACCCGGGGAGTGGTCCGCCCTGCGGCCGCCCCGCAACCTCAACCGCCCCGGCAAGGAGGGCCTGACATGACACCGGAATTCGTCGTCGGTTTCGCCAGACAGGCCATCGAGATGACCCTGATCATCTCCCTGCCCATGCTCGGCATCGGCATGATCGTGGGCATCTTCATCTCCATCATCCAGGCCGCCACCCAAATCCAGGAGATGACCCTGACCATGGTGCCCAAGATCATCGCCATCTTCCTGGCCCTGCTCCTGGCCTTCCCATGGATCATGGACAAGATGACGTCCTATACCACCAACCTCTTCCTCAACCTGCCCAACTACATCCGCTAGTCCCCTCGCCGGGCCGCTCCGCGCCCCGACCCCCTGCGTTTCCGCCCCTGCCGCGCATACCGGAACAGGTATCGTGTGTCCGCATATTTCTTGCCAAAATTCGCTCAGTATATTATCGTTGCCCAAACTAGCCTAAATTCTTCTAACTATTTATACAGGCAGGAGAAAGAATGCCGCCCCACCGCTTCCGCCCGGGACAGATTTTCTCCCTTCTTCTGCTCTGCCTCGCCGCACTGGCGCCCTCCGGGGCGGCCGCCTACCCGCTCTTCCGCTCCGCCGACCTCGCTCTGCCGCCCGGCACGACCCTGGCCGCAGCCATCGAGCGGCTGGTCCCGGCGGATTCCCCGGCTCCCCTCACGATCCTGGAACCGGCCGACGGCGCGCTCGTCCCGGAGGACGCGGCCTCCCCCATCTTCCGCTGGCGGGATCCCGCGGCCGGGGCCTGGCTCGTCACCCTGACCGTGGACGGGCAGCCCCTGTGCAAGGGGCTGTTGAACACCCCCCGCTGGATACCCGAACGGTCCCTGTGGGAACGCATCCGCTCGGACGCGGGCGGGCATACCATCGAGGCCGCCGTCTCGGGCCTGGGCCCGGACGGCCGCATGGTCTCCTCCGGACGGACCAGCTTCGCCGTGAGCGGCGAGCCCGTGGCCGCGCGCCTCTCCTTCCTGCGCAAGCGGCTGCCCTTCCGCACGGCCCAGAAGAACCCCAACGACAGCCAGGTCGTCATCGGCGACCTCTCGGACTACGGCCGGCCGCGCATCGTCATGCAGGACGTGCCCATCTGCTTCAACTGCCACGCCTATTCCCTGGACGGCTCCGCCTACGGCATGGACATGGATTACAAGGGGGACAAGGGCGGTTACGCCCTGGTGTCCGTGGGCGAACAGGTCTCGGTGGACGACCGGGACGTGGTCTCCTGGAACGACTACGTCCCGCCCAAGCCCGCCACCTACAGCATGGGGCTGTTCACCAGCCTCTCCCCGGACGGGCGCTATGCCGCCTCCACCGTGGGCGAGACCTCTGCCTTCGTCATGCTCGACGACCTCTATTTCTCGCAGATGTTCTATCCGGCCACGGGCCAGGTCGCGATCTACGACGCCAGGACCGGCAAGATCGCGCCCCTGCCCGGCGCGAACGACGTCAGGCGCATCCAGACCAACCCGGCCTTCAGCCCGGATGGGACGCGGCTGGCCTTTGCCCGGGCCGACGTGGAGACGGCCCTGGTGGCCCGCATCGTGGCCGGCGAACTGCGCAAGGAGGACCCCGGCCAGGACATCCGCGCGGTCAACGCCAAATACCCCGTGCAGTTCGATCTCTGGTCCGTCCCCTTCAACCACGGCGGGGGCGGCGTGCCCGAGCCGATAGAGGGCGCATCCGACAACGGCCTGAGCAACTTCTTTCCCAAGTATTCGCCCGACGGCCGCTGGTTGGCCTTCACCCAGTGCGCCACCGGCCTGGTCCTCCAGCCGGACTCGAAGATCGCCATCGTCCCGGCCGGGGGCGGCGAGGCGCACGTGCTCAAGGCCAACACCGGGCTGATGAACTCCTGGCACACCTGGTCGCCCAACTCCCGGTGGCTGGCCTTCGCCTCCAAGGGGAATTCCCCCTTCACCGAAATTTTCCTGACCCACATAGACGACGACGGCCGGTCCAGCCCGCCGCTGCGGCTCTTCCGCTTCAGCCACGAAGAACTGGCGGCCATGGTCCCGGAGTTCGTTCCGGACCATGCGAAACACGAACAGAAGTCCCTGGAACTCGCGGACCCGGAGGGGGCCTTGGGCGAGTCCATGGCAACGGACGGCAGATAGGGGAATCGTTTCATTTTATCCTTCAAGGAGATCGACATGGTATGCGAACTTAGAGGACTGCGGACAATGATGGCCTGGGCGCTCGCCCTCGGTCTGCTGCTGACTCCGGCCCTGGCCTGGGCCTATGGTGGCGGCGGTGGAGGTGGTGGCGGCGGGGACGTCGGCGGCGGGGCCGCCGACAACATCGAGCCCTGGACCCCGGCCGAGTTGAGCTCGATCTTCCAGAGCACCTCGCCCTCCCAGCAGAGCACGCTGGTCGAGGCGTTCACCGGCTCGACCATCAGCAAACGCGACCTGCTGACCATCCGCCAGGTCTTCCTGGAAAAGAACTCCGCGGCCGCCAACAACGAGGCCGCCATGCTCGACGCCTGCGTCAAGACTCTGGAGATACTCGATAAGATGGGTGAACTGTCGCAGACGGGCCTGTCCTTCGTACCCGGCGTGGGCTGGGTCACCTCGGCCACCCTGAGCGCGGCCCGCGGCGGAGCCAACGCCTACCGCGACGGCCTGGGGACCAAGGGCATCGTCAAGGGCGTGGTCATCAGCGCCACCTCGTCCGTCATGATGAGCCACTTCTCTCCCCTGAACGCGGACAAGGCCTTCAACACGGCCAAGGCCGGGATCAACATCGCCCGCAACACCGTGAACAGCCAGGTCCGGACCAGGGCCCTGGCCATCGCGACCAAGGCCATGGCCCGCTACGGCCTGACCAAGCACGTCGAAGGCGAGATCGAAGGCCAGTTGGGCAAGAGCATGGAGGCCCTGGCCGACTACATGGGCGCGCCGAACGTGGCCCAGCAGCCCAGCTACGTCCCGGACCCGGCGTACGACCCCATGTCGTCCGCCCCGGCCAGCCAGATCTCGGGCGGTACGCCGCAGCTCTAGACCGAAGGCCCGAAACCCAACCAGCAACAAAGGGGAAACACACCCATGCGCAAATACGCTTTTTACCTCCTCCCGCTGTTGTGCGCCGCAGCCGTGGCCGTGGCTGGCTGCAACATGCCCACGCCGCAGTCCGCCGCCCTGAATCCGCCGCCGCCCAGGGAAGTGCCAGCGCCCCAGGTCATCCCGGCCGCGCCCGCACAGAAACTCGACGACATCAAGCTCGTGACCGCCGCCCTCATCGAACGGCTGCGCGGCGGCCGCATCAGCGTGGAGAACGTCACGCTGGATCCCAACGGCCAGCACTCCGTGGGCGAGCTCGACTTCAACTACGACGGCTTCGACGTCAAGAACGTCGGCGTGACCGGCTACATCACCGCCGAGCTCGGACCGGACAGGGTCCAGGCCATGCTTGAAGGCGTGATCCTGTTCAAGGACGTGATCAACCGACGCGCAGGTGTCTACTTCTGCACCCAATACGTGGTCACCCCAAACAACATCAACATCACCAAATCCGTGGTCGCGGGCATCCCGTCCGACTTCCCCAGGGTGGAGACCTACTTCATTCCCGAGAAGACCTTCAAGGCGGCGGCCTCAAACCTGACCAGCTACATGGACTACTACCTCTTCGCCATCGAGAACGCCGAGCCCATGACCTACGGCGAGGGCGAAAGCAGGGTCGGGCTGACCGGCGAATACTACATCCTGACCTTCTGCAAGGACCGCATCTACCAGGAGGCCTCCCTGGCCATGACCATCACGGACCGGCCCTACGGCGCGGGCAAGAAGCTCGCCGAGGGTATCTCCATCAATGATTCGGGCTGGCGCATCCTGGTGGCGGGCGGCAAGTTCGCGCCCGGCTCCTCGCGCTTCAAGTTCTACGTGGGCGTGACTTACAAGCAGGAGGCCAACTCCTATCTGCCCGAGGTCGTGGTCGGCGAGTTCCTCAACGTCAAGAAACCCTACGCCCCGGCACCGGCCGCCCAGACGGCTCCGGCGAGCGGATACGCTCCGGCCGCCTCGGCGCAGCCCGGCGAAGGCCCCCTGGCCTCGGGCGCCCGGTTCCTCAACCCGGTCTTCCCTGAGGACGTGGCGATCATCCAGGTCCGGCTGCACGAGCTCGGCTTGTACAACTACAAGATCGACAGCGACTTCGGGCCCCTGACCCGCAAGGCGCTCGACACCTTCAACCAGCAACACGGCCTGCCCACGGGCCAGTGGAGCCTGGGCGTGCAAAAGGCCCTGTTCAAGGGCACCGGCCAATAACGGGACGGGCCGCCACGGCCCTTGCCCCGCCCGCCGCACCCCGCCGCCCTTCCCTCCGGCGGCGGGGACGGCGCAGGCGGAGGCGGCATGACAGCAACTTCCTGCAACAAGGACGGCATGATGCGTATCAAATTCATCGTCTTGGCCCTGGCTCTGCTCCTGTGCCGGGCAGCACCCGCGGCCGCTGCCCAGGTGGAGGTCTACCTCGTGCCCATGGAGACCTTCAGGACCATCCCCTACGAGGTCTTCACCGACTGGAACGCCCTGCACGATCTGGCCGTGCGGCACGCCCAAGACCCGGCCGCGGGGGGTGGGACGGCGGACAGCTACATGGTCATGAGCTTCCTGCGCGGCAAGCTGCCGCCGAACGCCCAATTCGAGGCAGTGGTCACGGACCGCCGGACGAACCGCGCGACAACCGACGGCGAGGCCAAGAGCCAGGAACGGTACATGAACTTCCAGGGCATGCCCGTGCACATGTTCGCCACCCGGTTCCCGCCCGCCGCCTTTGCCGAACGGTTCTCCATCAACTACTATTCCGCCCCCGGCGACGGCGCGGGCAAACGGGTGCAGATCGCCCGCTGGGACTCCGCGCCCAAGACGGCCAGCTACGCCCCGGCTCCGGCCCCGGCCCGTGCTCCGGCCCCCGCTCCCGCCCCTGCCCCGGCTCCGGCCCGTGCTCCGGCCCAGGCCCCTGCCTATGCACCGCCGCCGGCACCCGCTCCGGCACCCGCTCCCGCTCCGGCCTACGCTCCGGCGCCCGCCCGGCCCGCGCCCCAGGCCATTCCCAGCGCGCAACCCGCTCCCCGGCCAGCCCCGGCACCGGCACCGGTCGCGTCCGCGCCCGCCCAGGGCCCCCTGGAACGCGGCCTGGCCTTCCTCAACCCGGTCTTCCCGGACGACGTGGAGCTGATCCAGAAACGCCTCAAGGAGCTGGGCATCTACAAGGGGCCCATCGACAAGAACTTCGGCCCCCAGACCAAACGCTCCCTGGACCACTACGCCGTGGGCCAGGGCTTCCCCAAGGGCCAATGGTCCATGGGGTTGCAAAAGGCCTTGTTCCAAGGCACCGGCCTCTGATCCGACGCATCGCGCACCCACAAGGGCGGCTCCACGGAGCCGCCCTTGTTCTTCGGCCCGCCTGCCCCTGCCGAAGGCACCCAAAAAGTTTAGGAGAGCGAGAGGGGATGGAGTCCAAGGGAAGGAGAGAGGGAACCCTTCTCTCAAAGGGTTCCCTCTCTCCTTCCCTTGGCTGCCGGAGGCCCCCCCGCCACGCGGATGGTGACAAGCGTGGGGAAAGGGCTTAGAAACGGGATACGGTGTGAACGCCGCGCAAAATCAACCTGAACGAGTACCGATGACCAAAACGACCCTTCCCAAAAGCCTGCCCGGCTCCAAGCTGCGGGCGGCCATGGACCCGGCCACCATTCCCTACGCCACCAGCGCCGATGTCCCGGCGCGAAACGTCTATTCCAAATTGCAGCCCAGGGCGATCCACGCCTTGTCGCTGGCGCTTGAGATCAGGGGCAACGAGCACAACCTGTATGTGGCGGGCGAGCCGAACATGGGCCGCACCTATTTCGTGAAGTCGTTCCTGCAGCCCGCAGCGGCCAAGGCCACGCCCCCGGCGGACTGGGTCTACCTGTACAATTTCGAGGACAGCGACAAACCCATCGCCGTGTCCCTGCCCGCCGGGAAGGGGCGCAAATTCAAGCTGGCCCAGAACAAGGCCATGGCCCACATCCGCCAGGAGATCCCGGCCCGGTTCGAGAAGGACACCTTCCAGAAGAAGCACGAGCGCATCGTCAAGAAGTTCAACGCCAAGCGCGAGGAACTGTTCAACGAGATGGACGACACGGCCGAGAAGGAGAACTTCTCCCTGTCGCTGGACGACGAGGGCGTGCTGACCCTGTCGCCCATCGTGGACGGCGAGGTGGTCTCGGACAAGGATTTCGACAAGCTCAAGCCCGCCCATCGCAAAAAGCTCAAGGCCAAGGGCGAAGAGCTGCTGGCCGGAGTCAGCTCCATCCTGCGCCAGATCAACCAGAACGAGATGGAGATGCGCGACTCCGAGAGCGCGCTGCAGCGGGAGACCGCCAAGACGGTCATGGAGGACTGTTTCACCCAGGTCTCCGACAAGTTCAAGGACATCGAGGGGTTGCCCGCCTATTTCGAGGCCGTGGTGGACGAGGTGGTGGACAACGTGGACCAGTTCTTGCCGCGCGATACTTCCTTGGCCGGGCTCCTGCCCGAGGGCATGCCGTCGGGCGAGGACTTCTTCACCCGGTTCGAGGTCAACCTGTTCGTGGACAACGGCAAGACCAAGGGCGCGCCCGTGGTGGTCGAGGACCACCCCACCCCGTTCAACCTGCTCGGCTCCATCGAGCGCGAGGCCGAGATGGGCGCGCTGTACACGGACTTCACCCTGATCAAGGCGGGCTCCCTGCATCAGGCCAACGGGGGGTTCCTGATCCTGAACGTGGAGGATCTGCTGTCCAACCCGAGCTCCTGGGAAGGGCTGTTGCGGGCCCTCAGGTCCGGCCAGTCGCGCATCGAGGACCCGGTGGACCCGGAGCAGGTCCGCGCCCGGACCATCCAGCCCGAGCCTATCGACCTGGACCTCAAGGTGGTCCTCATCGGCACGGACGAACACTACGAGATCCTGCTCTACAACGACGACCGGTTCGCCAAGTATTTCAAGCTCAAAGCGCATCTGCAACACGCGGCCATGCGCACGGCGGCGAACATCCGCAACTACGTCTCGATCATCGGCCAGACCGCGCGCGAGGCCGGGGTCCTGCCCCTGACCCGCGAGGCCATGGCCGGGCTCATCGACTTCGCCTCCCGGCTGGTGGAAGACCAGAAGCGGCTCTCCCTGTACATCCCGCTGATCCGCGAGCGCATGATCGAGGCCTCGGCTTTGGCGCGCATGGCGGGCAAGGAGAACGTGGACCAGACGGCCATGAGCGAGGCGGTCTGGGCCAAGGACTACCGCGTGAACCTCTATGAAGAGGAGTTCATGGCCGACTACGACCGCCAGGTCATCAAGGTGGATACGGACGGATTCGGCACGGGCCGGGCCAACGGGCTGTCCGTGACCCTGTTCGGCGACTACGAGTTCGGCCTGCCGCATCAAATTTCCTGCACCGTGGGCGTGGGCCACGGCGGCATCCTCGACCTGGAGCGCGAGGCCCAGTTGGGCGGCCCCATCCACACCAAGGGGATGATGATCATCAAGTCCTACCTGGTCCGCCTGTTCGCCCAAAACAAGCCCATCGTGCTGACCGGGTCGCTCTGCTTCGAGCAGTCGTACGCGGGCATCGAGGGCGACTCGGCCTCGGGCGCGGAGCTGGCCTCCCTGCTCTCGGCCCTGTCCGACACGCCCATCAACCTGTCCTACGCCATGACGGGCGCGGTCTCGCAGAGTGGCGCGGTCATGGCCGTGGGCGGAGTCAACCGCAAGATCGAAGGGTTCTTCGAGGTCTGCCGCAGGCGCAAGCTGACCGGCCGCCAGGGCGTGATCCTGCCCGCGGACAACGTGGTCAACCTGATGCTCAAGGACGAAGTGGTCCGGGCCGTGGACGAGGGCAAATTCCACATCTTCCCGGTCAAGTCCATCGAGGAAGCCCTGTTCATCCTGACCGGGCTGAAGTGCGGCACGCGCGGCAAGAACGGGCAGTACCCGCTCGGCACCCTGTACCGCAAGGTGGACCAGCGCCTGGCCGAGCTGGCCGAACTGGCCCTCAAGACCAGCCCCGGGGGCTGCGCCAAGTAGGGGCCGGAGGCCCTTCGGGCAGCAGCTCGGCAGAGCCGCCGATCATCCTCGCGCACCGTGCCGGCGACGGCATCCCGACTCGCTTCGGACGTTGACTCGGCCGGGTCTCCCCGCTAGGTTCTCTGCAAATCGATGCGAGGTAGCGCATGTATTGGATAGCTTTCGGCGACATACACGAATCGACCGGCCTGCTCGGGTCCGTACCCGGCCTGGCCGAAGCGGACGGGGTGATCGTCACCGGGGACCTGACCAACCGGGGCGGCCGCGAGGCGGGCAAACGCGTGCTCGATGCCGTGGCCCGGTACAATCCGCGCATCCTGGCCCAGCCCGGCAACATGGACTCGGACGGTGTGACCGCCTACATCCGCGAGCAGGACATGGACATCCATCTGCGCGTGCGCGAGCTGGCTCCGGGCCTCGGGCTCATGGGCGTGGGGTTGTCCACTCCCACCCCGTTCGGCACGCCCGGCGAGGTCCCGGAATCGACCCTGGCCCAATGGCTGGACCGGACCCATGCCCAGGCGGACGGGTTCGACCGGCTCATCTGCGTCATCCACGAGCCGCCCGCCGACACCGCGCTGGACCGGCTCGGCAACGGCCAACACGTGGGCAGCCCCGGCGTGCGCGCCTTTCTGGAAAGGGTCCAGCCCGTCCTGGCCGTGACCGGCCACATCCACGAGGCCGCGGGGGTCGACCGCATCGGCGAGACCCCGGTCATCAACCCCGGCATGCTTGCGGGCGGCGGGTTCGTGCGCATCGATTTCGACGGCGAGACCGTGACCGCCAGCCTTGAGAGCGTCTAGATGAGCAAGATCGGTTTCCTCTGGGTGGGCAAGCTCAAGGAGTCCTTTTCGCGGGACGGGTGCGCCCTGTACTGGAAAAAGCTGTCGCGCTTCTTCCAGCTGGAGGAGACGGTCATCAAGGACGCGCCCGGCAAGCTCCCCCCGGCGGACAAGAACAAGGTGGAGGGTGAACGCATCCTGGCCAAGGTCAGGCCCGGCGACGTGCTCATCCTCCTGGACGAGTTCGGCGAACGGCTGACCAGCCGCCGGCTTGCCGACCAACTCAAGGCCTGGACCGACGCGCCCAACCAGCGCCCGGTCTTCGTCATCGGCGGGCCGTTCGGGCTGTCGGACGAGGTCAAGGCCGCCGCCCGCCATACCATCCGTTTGAGCGACATGACCCTGCCCCACGAGCTGGCCCGGCTCCTGCTCCTCGAACAGCTCTACCGCGCCGGGACCATTCATAAAAACATGCCCTATCATCACGATTAGGCTCGACCGACGGAGGCTCTCCCATGCTCGACATCGACTATCTGGAACGCGTGGCCCACTATTTCGACTCCGGCGACTGCAAATTCGAGTTCGAAAACGGCGAGGAGGAACGCCGCCTGCTCATCCTCGACTTCCTCGAACGGCTCATGGAGCTCGGCGAGAAGGCCGATGAACTGGCCACCAAGCTGATCTTCAAGGATGCCTACGCCACCCTGCTCACCGAGGAGGGCGTGGCCGAAGCCGAGGCCGCCGAGGCCGAGGAAAAGGGAACCAAACAGTAGGGCGTCCCCGGAACGCGGGACGGACCGCCGCCCCTGCCATGGAAAGAGAAAAGCGGACCCGGTTTTCGGGGCCGCTTTTTCTGCGCCTAGACGACCAGGATCGGTATGTCGACCTTGTGGCGGACCGGCTCCACGGTCTCGCCCCAGAGCAGGTCGCCCAGCAGCCGGTGGCCGTGGGACCCCATGACCAGCATGTCCACGTTGTGGGCGGCGGCGAAGCGGATCAGCTCGCGGGACGGGTTGCCGAACAGCAGCGCCATCTCCACGGCCACGCCGGTGGTGCAGATCTCATCCACGATCTCCGACAGGTACTGTTCGTCCTCGCGGGTGTGTTCGTCGTAGACGTTCTGCCCGCCGTCCTCGCTGTTGTCGTAGACGTGCGCCAGCGCCGTATCGACCACGTGGACCAGGGTCAGCATGGCCCCCTCCTGCTTGGCCAGGGAAAGCGCCCGGTTGATGATCGGCGCATCGCCCGAGTCCCGCCCGAGCGCCGCGACGATGTGCCGCGTCTTTTTCGTCTCGATCTTCCCGATGATTGCGCCCGCTCCGCCCGGCGCCTCCTCGGCCCAGCCCTTGTCGCCGCGTATGAGCGGCATGACCAGCAGGTAGACGAGAAAGAGCCCGGTCACCGCCGCGATCAGGATGATCAGCGCCGTGACGATGAACGGCGTGCCCTCGCTGCCCCATTCGGCAATCTGGTCGTACACCAGCTTGCCGTTCAATCCGATGATGATCGCCGACGACGCCCAGGCCAGGATCTTGGCCCACCACCGGTTGACGAACGAGCCCATCTTCAGCTTGTCGCTGGTGAAGTGGACCAGCGGGACGATGGCGAACGGCAGTTGCAGGCTGAGGATGACCTGGCTGAGGATGAGCAGCCTGTAGGTCCCCCTGTCGCCGAAGATGGCGATGACCACCACGGCCGGGAGCAGCGCGATGCACCGGGTGATGAGCCGCCTGACGTGGGGACGCAGCCGGATCTTGACGAACCCCTCCATGACGATCTGGCCGGCCAGGGTCCCGGTCAGGGTGGAACTCTGTCCTGCGGCCAGCAAGGCCAGGCCGAAGGCGATGGGGGCCACCTGGGAACCGAGCAGTTGTTCGAGCATCTGGTCCGCCTGCTGGATCTCGGTGACCACGATGCCGTTCCGATAAAAGACCGCGGCGGCGAGGACCAGTATGGCCGCGTTGACGAAAAAGGCCGCGTTCAGGGCGATGGTCGAGTCGAGCAGGTTGAAGCGGCAGGCCTGGGCCTTGGCGTCCACCAGCCGGGAGACGTTCCGCGTCTGCACCAGGGACGAATGCAGGTACAGGTTGTGGGGCATGACCGTGGCCCCGATGATGCCCAGGATGATGTACACCGAGCCGGTCGGTATGCTGGGCACCAGCCCTGCCGCCGCCGCGCCCCAATCCGGCTTGGCGAGAAAGAGATTGACCACGAATCCTCCGGCGATGACCGTGATCAGGGAAAGGATGAAGGCCTCCATCTTGCGGATGCCCAGCCGCTGGATGGCCAGCAGCAGGAAGGTGTCGAGCAGGGTCACGGCCGCGCCCCAGAGCAGGGGCAGGCCGAACAGCAGGTTCAGGCCGAGGATGGTCCCGAGCAGCTCGGCCAGGTCGCAGGCCGCGATGGCTATTTCGCATAAAATCCACAGGACGAACGAGGCGGCCTTGGAGTATTCGGCCCGGCAGGCCTGGGCCAGGTCCTTGCCGGTGACGATGCCGAGCCGGGCGGCCAGGGTCTGGAGCAGCACGGCCATCATGTTGGACATCAGCACGACCCAGATCAGGGCGTAGCCGAACCGGGAGCCGCCCTCGAGGTCCGTGGCCCAGTTGCCGGGGTCCATGTACCCGACGCTGACCAGGTACGCCGGTCCGGCAAAGGCGAAAATGCGTTTCCACAATTTGGGGTGTCGGGTCTGGACGGACCCGTGGACCTCTTCCAGGGACTTTTCCTTGCTCACAGCATCACTCATCCGAATCGACTCCATGTCTCGCTCGCGCTCGGGGGGGGGATCAAAGCAGGATGGAACGATCCGGCGCGGAACACGGCCGCACCACCCCACTGAGGAGGACCATAGCACAACGCCTCCATCTTACAACACAATCGTTATAGGTGGCGGGCAAGACACCGGGGACGGACGCGGGCCGGCGTTCGCGGAAGCTGCCGGGAGGTTCGGCAAAGGGCGGGAAGGGAGAGGCCGGGGGAAAGAGGTTTCCCTCCCCTCCCCCGGCCGCCGGAACCCCTACTTCGCCAGTCTGGCGAGGTCGGCTTCGCGGATTTCCTTGCGTTTGATCTTGCCGGAGATGGTCTTGGGCAGCTCGTCCACGTAGTCGATGACGCGCGGGTACTTGTAGGGCGCGGTCAACTCGCGGACAAAGGCCTGGAGCTGCTTGGTTAACTTCTCGTCGCCCTCGTATCCCGGGGCGAGCACCACAGTGGCCTTGACCAACTGGCCGCGCACGTCGTCGGGCAGGCCGGTGACCGCGGCCTCGATGACCGCCTCGTGGGCCACCAGGGCGGACTCCACCTCGAACGGTCCGATGCGGTAGCCCGAGGACTTGATCAGGTCGTCGGTGCGGCCCATGAACCAGAGATAGCCGTCCTCGTCGGCCCAGGCCTTGTCGCCGGTGTGGTACCAGCCGTCGCATTTGACGCAGGCGGTCTTGCCCGGCTCGTCCATGTAGGAGTCGAACAGGCCGAGCACGGGCGAGTCGATGCTGATGCAGATCTCGCCCTCCTCGCCCTGGGGCACTTTGTTGCCTTCCTCGTCCATGAGCGCGATGTTCCAGCCGGGCACCGGTTTCCCGATGGAACCGGGCTTGGGCTCCATGAACTTGAAGGTGGCCACCTGCAGGGTGGTCTCGGTCTGGCCGTAGCCTTCGAAGATGGGCATGCCCACGGCCTTTTCCCAGGCGAGGAAGACCGAGTCGTTGAGCAGCTCGCCCGCCGTGGTGCAGTGGCGCAGGGAAGACAGGTCGTACTTGGAAAGGTCCTCGCGCACCAGGAACCGGTAGATGGTCGGCGGCGCGCAGAAGGTGGTGATCTTGTTGTCGGCCATGACCTGGAGCAGGTCGCCGGGGTGGAACTTGCCCCGGAAGTCCCAGACGAAAATGATCGCCCCGGCCATCCACTGGCCGTAGAACTTGCCCCAGACCGACTTGCCCCAGCCCGTGTCCGACACGGTCAGGTGCACGTCGCCGTCTTCCAGGTCGTGCCACAGCGCGCCGGTGGTGTAGTGGGACGCGGCGTACTTGTGGTTGTGCAGGACCATTTTGGGCAGGCCGGTGGTGCCGCTGGAAAAGAAGATAACCATGGGGTCGTCGCCGCCGGGGGAGTCCGGGGTGCGCGGGAAGCTCGGGTCGCCCGAGGCGAGCAGCGCGTCGTAGTCGAGCCAGCCGTTTGCGGCCTTGCCTTCCACCTGGACGAGCAACTTCAGGCCGGGACAGTCGGGCCGGGCCTTGTCCACCCGCTCCACGATGGAGTCCTCGCAGATCAGCGCCGAGATGCCCGCGTAGTTGACGCGCTCGCGGATGTCCTTCTTGGTCAGCAGGGACGGGGACGGGATGGGCACCGCGCCGATGCGGTGCAGGGCGAGCATGACCACCCAGTATTCCAGCCGCCGGTAGAGGATGACCATGACACGGTCGCCCTTTTTCACCCCCTTGGCCACCAGCGCGTTGGCCAGCCTGGAGGAGGACTCCTGGAAGAAGCCGAAGTTTAGATCGCGCCGGTTGTAGCCGTCGTCCACGTGAATCAGCGCCGGGGCCTTCGGGTCCTTGGCGTCCAGGACGTCGAAGGCGAAGTTGAAGTCCTCGGGGCATTCGGGTGTGTAACGTTCGCAAAAATCCTTGTAATCGGCGTATTCTTCTTTGGTAAACATGGTTTTTTCTCCGTGATTCAGATCAGCTTTCGTGATTTTTTCCGCAACAAAAATCGGTCAACTTTTTCCGGGCGGGTCGGGGAATTCCCGGCCGACCCTATAGAATCACGTCGAGAAAACGGACGGACTTGCCGTCCAGGCCGCGCAGGGCGTGGCCCGTTTCCGAGTTGAAGTAGAGCGAATCGCCGGGCTCGACGATGATCGGCTCGCCGCCCAGGCGCACCTCAAGGCGGCCTTCGAGCACGTAGATGAACTCCTGGCCCCGGTGCGAGGTCTCGGTCATGTCCTCGCCCGACTTGGGCGGGACCGTGATCAGGAACGGCTCCATCTCGCGCCCGGCGAACTTGTAGCCGAGCGACTTGTAGTCGTAGTCCTTGCGCCGGTCCACGGCGAAGCCCTCGTCCTTGCGCACCAGCGAGTAGGACTTGAGGTGCGGCTCGCGGCCGGAAATGAGCGTGGTCAGGTCCACCCGGCACAGCCGGGAGACATCGAGCAGGTAGCCCACCGGGATCTCCACGGTCCCGGTTTCGTAGGCCGTAACCTTTTCCTCGGACACCCCGAGCAGGTCGGCCATCTCCTTGGGCGTCCAGCCGACGCCCTCACGCACGCCCACCAGACGGGGCGCGATCTCCTTGTACTGTTCCATTCCATACCTCCTGGAAAAACAATGAGTTCGGCGGCCGAACCCTGCCCCGGGCCCGCCGAAACGGCATGTCCCCCGCAGCCAAGCGGCGAAGGATTGCGACGGCGAACGGTAAGGCCCCTATACGGGTTCCGCGCACGCCGTCCACATGGCCTACCCCTTGCCGAACCGGGCGGCAAGGGATTCGGGGGAGACCTCCCTGCCGGAGGCCGTCCCCGCCTTTTACACTATTCGCCTACGCGTCGGGCCACAGTTCGGCGGCCATGTCGCGGAGTTTGTATTTCTGGATCTTGCCCGATGCGGTCATGGGGTAGGTGTCCACGAAGGTGACGTACTTGGGAATCTTGTACCGCGCGATCTTGCCCCGGCAGTAGTCGATGATGTCCTCGACCTCGATGTCCGCGTCGCCCTTGCGGATGACGAAGGCGCCGCATTCCTCGCCGAACTTCTTGCTCGGCACGCCCGCCACCTGCACGTCCAGGACCCCGTCCATGGAGTACAGGAACTCCTCGATCTCGCGCGGGTAGATGTTCTCGCCGCCCCGGATGATCATGTCCTTGAGGCGGCCGGTGATAGTCAGGTAGCCGTCCTCGTCCATGACGCCCAGGTCGCCCGAATGCAGCCAGCCGTCCTTGTCGATGGCGGCCTCGGTGGCCTTCTCGTTGTTGTAGTAGCCCTTCATGACCAGGTAGCCCCGGCAGCAGACCTCGCCGACCACGCCCGGAGGACACTCCTCGTACGTCTCGGGGTCGACCACCCGGACCTCGACCTCGGGCATGGCCCGGCCGACGGTCTCGGTCATGTGCCTGAGCGAGTCGCCGACCACGGTCTGGCTCATGACCGGGCTGGATTCGGTCAGCCCGTAGCAGATGGTGATCTCGCGCATGTTCATCTTGTCGATGACCCGCTTCATGACCTCCACCGGACAGGGCGAGCCGGCCATGATCCCGGTGCGCAGGGATGAGTAGTCGAAGCGCTCGAACAGCGGGTGGTCGAGGATGGCGATGTACATGGTCGGCACGCCGTACACGGCGGTACACCGTTCCTGGTCGATGGCGGCCATGACTTCCAGAGGCACGAAGTCCTCCAGGAGGACCATGGTCACCCCGTGGTTGACCGAGGCCATGACCCCGAGCACGCAGCCGAAGCAGTGGAACAGGGGCACGGTCAGGCAGAGCCGGTCGCCGGGCACGAACTTCTGGTTCGCGCCGATCCAGTAGCCGTTGTTGACGATGTTGTAGTGGGTCAGTTGCACGCCCTTGGGGAACCCGGTGGTGCCCGAGGTGTACTGCATGTTGACCACGTCGTGGGGGTCGAGCGAGGCCTGGCGCTCGGCGTACTGCTCGTCCGTGACCATGGCGGCCATGGCCTGGAGCTCGGGGATGGAGTACATGCCCCGGTGCTTCTGGTGGCCCAGGTAGAATATCCGCTTCAGGTGCGGGAACTTCTCGGTCCTGAGCTGGCCGCGCTCCTGGGTGCGCAGTTCCGGGACCTGCTCGTAGGTAGTGGTCAGGTAGTCGTGGTCGCGGTACTGGCCGATGATGAACAGGTTCTCGGTCTCGGAGTGCTTGAGCAGGTATTCCAACTCATGGGAGCGGTAGTGGGTGTTGACCGTGAGCAGGACCGCCCCGATCTTGGCCGTGGCGAACTGCAGCGCCACCCAGTAGGGCACGTTGTTGGCCCATACGGCCACTTTCTCGCCCTTTTTCACGCCGAGCCCCATCAGCCCCTTGGCGATGGTGTCGGTCAGTTCGTCGAACTCCGCGTAGGTCAGGCGGAAATCGCGGTCCACGTAGACCACGGCCTCGGTGTCGGGATATTTCTCAGCGGTTTCCTTCAGCAGGTTGCCCAGCGTGATTTCTCGAAGTGCGCTCATACACCCTCCTTATTCCGGGAAGTACAGGACGGCGTAGATCTCGGCCTTTTCCGCTCCGCCGCAGGCCACGTTGTGGGGCACGATGGAGTTGAAATAGATGGAGTCGCCGGGCTTGAGGATCTGCTCCTCCTGGCCGTAGCGCACCCGCACCTTGCCGGCATGAACCACAATGAACTCCTCGCCCTCGTGGGAGGACAGGGAATCGTCCTTGCACGACTCGGGCATGAGCTCGACGAAGAACGGCTCCATATGGCGGTCGGTCTTGCCCTTGCCCAGGGAATGGAAGATCAGCCCGGTCTCCTTGCCGTCCGGGTGCATGATCAGCTCCTCCTCGCGCTCGGCCAGGCGGGTGATCAGCGGGTCGCTCGAAACCTGGTCGTCCAGAAAGGTTCCCAAGCGTACGCCTAGGGCTCGGGCCAGCTTTACCAAAGGCCGAAGGGAAGGATACATGTCCTCCTCTTCCACGGCACGGATGAAGTCCTCGGACAGGGTGGTTCTGTTGGACAGATCCTCGATGCTCAGATTCTGCTTCTCACGATAGGCGCGAATCCTTTTCCCGATAGTACTCATGTGTTTTTCTCCGTTGTCGATGGCACAAATGCTGGCGCAGGGACTCTTCCGATGCTGACAGAGGCGTTGGGGACGGTCCGTCGCCCTTGCCTGTAGCGGATATACGGGCGATTGTCACCATTTGGCGAAACCATCCAACTCAACCGTTAGACCGGTTGCCATCCGAATGGGCCGAGTGTATCTTTTTTTTTCGCCCCATTTTCGAGAACTCGAGGCTATGCCGTGAACCTAGACGAAACCCTGACCTTGGGCCCGGCCCGCAAGAAAGACGCCCGCGCGAAGGGCGGCCCCAAGCGCGCCGGGATCCCCGCCGACGTCCGCGTGGAGAAGATCTCCGGCGCGTTCTCCACCCAGTCCGTGTCCCAGGTGGGCACCGGCACCACTCAGCGCAAGGCCGTGCAGAAGGCCTACTGGTTCGCCGAAGAAGGCGAGCCCGACGCCGACGGCACCCGCATCATACAGGTCCGGCCCCTGAACAGCCACAATGTCCCCACCGGCCCCAAGAAGGCCGTCCCCCTGCCCGATTTCCTCTCCCGGTTCAGCCCGGAGATCGAATTCTACCAGGCCGAGGTCTTCCCGCGCATGTGCGAGCTCAGGGACACCCTCGTGCGGGCCGAGGGGCAGCGCGGCCAGGGGGCCCTCTACTCCGCCCAGTTCGAATTCGAATCCGCCCTGGGGCTGGACGAGAAGAACGTCCGGGCCAACTTCGGCTTGGGGCTGACCTACATGGCCCGGGGCGACGCGGACAAGGCCGGGGACATCTTCAAGCGCGTGGTCGCCCTGGACGCGGCCTTCTCCCCGGAGCACAAGCACCTGTTCAACGAGTTCGGCATCAACCTGCGCAAGTCCGGGCTCACGGACCAGGCCGTGGAGTACTACGCCCGCGCGCTGGCCATCTCCGAGGACGACGAAAATCTGTTCTACAACATCGCCAGGGCCTACTTCGAGCGCGGCGACGAGGCCGAATGCAGGGAGAACCTGCAACGCGCCTTGGAGCTCAACCCGGCCATGGAGGCCGCCCTGCGCTTCCTGGATTTTCTCGACGGGAAGGCGGAATAGTCCGTGTCCCTTGCCCTTGACCGGATCTCCTTCGCCTACCCTGACGGCCCGACCATCCTCAAGGACGCCTCGCTCACGATCGAGCCCGGCGGCTACCATTTGCTGCGCGGCCCGTCCGGCGCGGGCAAGTCCACCCTGCTGCGCCTCCTCTGCCGCCTGGAGGAGGTCCAGGCCGGGACCATCTCCTTCCGGGGCACGCCCATCCGCGACATCCCTCCGGCCGAGCTGCGCCGGCGCGTGGCCTACGTGCAGCAACTGCCCACGCTCCTGCCCGGCACGGTGCGCGACAACCTGCTCCTGCCCTTCTCGTTCAAGGCCAACGCGAAACTGCCCCCGCCCCCGGACGAAGAGATGGCCGCCCAGCTCTCGGCCTTCCTGCTGGAGGGCGTGACCCTGGAATCACGGGCGGACAAGCTCTCCGTGGGCCAGGCCCAGCGGATCTGCCTGACCCGCTCCCTGCTCCTCTCGCCCGAGGTGATCCTCCTGGACGAGCCCACCGCCTCCCTGGACGCCCATTCGGCCGGGGTGGTCCTGGACCGCACCCGAGGGTTGGCCGGGGACGGCGTCACCGTGGTCATGATCTCCCACTCCGAGACCGTGCCCGAGGGCGTGACCCATTTCATCAGCTTGGAAGACCGGAGGCTGGTCCTTTCATGACCCCGCACATCATCGAAATAGGCCCGCTGCAACTGGCGCTGTGCCTCGGCTTCGTGCTCCTGGCCGGGGCGACCTCCTTCGTCCAGAAGCTCGGCCTGGGCCGCGACCTGGCCGTGGGTACGGTGCGCACCTTCGCCCAACTCTTCCTCATGGGCTACGTCCTCAAATTCGTCTTCGAGGTGCGCATCTCCTGGCTGGTCCTGCTCCTGTACGCATTCATGGTCGCCGCCGCCGTGCACATCATTCGGGGACGGGTCAAGGAGCGGGCCATCCCCTTCGTGATCCCCACCTTCCTGTCCATGCTCGTGTCCTACTCCCTGGTCACCATGGTGGTCACCGGGGTCATCGTGGGCGCCCGGCCGTGGTGGACGCCGCAGTATTTCATCCCCTTGGCCGGCATGATCGTGGGCAACTCCATGACCGCCATCTCCATCTGCCTGGACCGCCTCTTCTCGGACCTCAAGGCCCGCCGGAGCGAAGTCGAAATGAGGCTCGCCCTCGGCGCGGACTACCGCGAGGCCTCGCGCGAAATCATGGCCGGGGCGATCCGCGCGGGCATGATCCCGTCCATCAACTCCCTCATGGCCGTGGGGTTGGTCTCCCTGCCCGGCATGATGACCGGCCAGATCCTGTCCGGCACCGATCCGCTCACCGCCATCCGCTACCAGATCGTGGTCATGCTCATGTTGGTGGCGTCCACCGCCGTGGGGGCCCTGATCGTCACCAACCTGGTCAGGAAGCGGTGCTTCTCCAAGGGGCAGCAGCTACTGCTCCGGTAGCCCACTCCCCGCATCGGCCTTCCCGGCAGGCCCCCGCCTCGAAGCGGAGAGAGGCCTGCGCCCTGCGAAAAATAATGTGCATCGCATATTCAAGGGGTTAATCCGGGCTCATGTCCAGCAAACCGATGGCCCATCGCCGCCTTGTCCTGCTGGCGGCCTGTCTCATCCTCGGAACGATCCTGGGGACGGACGGATCGTGCCTGGGCAAGGGCCGCCTCTTCGTCATCGTGGCCAAATCGGAAGCGGACGGGAATTTCATCCGGGTCTACAACGCGGCCAGGAGCGAAGCCGAGGCCAACGGCGATCGGATGCTCCTGACCGGCGGCAAGGGCAAGGCCCATTTCCGCATCCAGGACGAAGCCATCCGCGAGGTGTTGCGCCGGAATCCCGACGGGCTGGCCGTCTCGGTCCTGCACAGCCGGTTCCTGGCCGAGAACGCCTTCAAAGCCGTGCACGCCGCCGGCATCCCCGTGGTCACCTTCGATTCGGATTTCACGAAGCCGTATCACTCCCTGCGCGCGGGCTACATCGGCACGGACAACGTGGAGTTGGGCCGGGTGCTGGCCCGGCAGACGCAGCGCATCCGGCCACAGGGCGGCATGGTGGCGATCATGACCGGCGGGCTGAACGACACCAACCTGAACGACCGCATCCGAGGGGTGCGCGAGCAGTTCGGGTTCGGCACGCCCGGTTCGGTGTGGACCCTGCTCCCGCAGTCGCCCATCCCGTGCCGGGACAACTACGCCCAGGCCCTCAACCAGTTGGAGGCCCTGCTCGACGACCCCACGGTGGACGTCATCGTCTCCGTGGGCTGGTGGGCGCAGATGGCCGACGGCTACGCGGCCCTGGTCCGGCGCTACCGGCGCAACCTCAGCACGGGCGGCAAGGTCCTGGTCTTTGCCGGGGCCCACGCCAGGCAGCGCGAGCTTTTCGCCAAGCGGCTGAGCCACGTGAATATCGGGCTGGACTTTGAGGAGATGGGGCGGCTGGCCTACCGGTACCTGACCCGGCTGGCCGACGGCGGGACCATCCCGGAGGTGACCTACACGCCCATGGACATCCTCAGCCAGGACTGTCTCTACGCCCCGGCCAGGTAAGGCTACACGTCCAGGCCCTGTTTCTTGTATTCGTTGAGCTTGTTGCGCAGGGTGCGCACGGAGATGCCGAGCAGCTCGGCCGCGCGGGTACGGTTGCCGGTGGTCTCTTCCAGGCTTTTGAGGATAAGCCGCTTCTCCATTTCGTGCAGGGGCATGACCGACACGGCCTCGTCCGGGGTGGACGGGGGCGCGCCCTCGCAGGCGGCCTGCTGGTCCGCGTCGATGGCGGACAGGTCGTCCGGGGTCCACTGCTCGTCGCCCATGAGAAAATGGCGAGGCCGGATGGGCCCCTGGCCCGCCAGGAGCACGGCCCGCTCCATGAGGTTCTGCAACTCGCGCACGTTGCCGGGCCAATCGTAGTCCATAAGCCACTTCTTTGCCTCGTCCGTGAAGGCGAGCCTGCCGAGCCCGTAGGCCGCGGTGAACTTGTTGGTGAAATATTCGGCCAGCAGGAGCACGTCGTCGCCCCGGTCCTTGAGGGCGGGCAGGACCAGTGGGATGACGTTCAGCCGGTAGTAAAGGTCCTGGCGGAACTTGCCTTCCTTGACCGTGTCCTCGATGCGCCGGTTGGTGGTGGCCAGGACGCGGATGTCGACCTTGACCGTGTCCACGCCGCCCACGCGGTCGAACTCGGATTCCTGCAGGACGCGTAGCAGCTTGGCCTGGAGGCCCAAGTCCATCTCGGTGATCTCGTCGAGCAGGATGGTCCCGCCGTCGGCCAGCTCGAACTTGCCGAGCTTGCGCTGGATGGCCCCGGTGAAGGCGCCCTTTTCGTGCCCGAAGAGCTCGCTCTCCAGCAGGTGCTCGGGCAGGGCCGCGCAGTTGATGGCCACGAACGGCTTGTCCGCGCGGTCGGAGTTGTGATGCAGATAGCGGGCGAACATCTCCTTGCCGGTGCCGGACTCGCCGGAGATGAGCACGGTCGCCTTGGACCCGGCCACTTGTTTGGCCAGGGCGAGCACGCGCAGCACGGCGGTGTGGCGGCCGATGATCTGGAACCTGCCCTGGTGCGAGCCGCTGCCCGCGGGCACGGACTGGACCTTGGGCGGACAGGGGGCGGGTTCGGGTTCCGACTCGGGTTCGTCCTCGGGCAGGACCAGTTGGATCTTTTCCCAGGCCAGGGGCTCGATCCAGTAGTCGCGCGCCCCGAGTTCAAGGAATTCCGTGGCCTGCTCGGCGTTGCCCGAGGCCGAGAAGATGATCACGGGCGGGAACCCGGGGGTCTCGGCCCCCTTGGCGAGGAACGCCCTGGCGTCGAATCCCTGCAGTCGCGGACGACAGAACACCAGACAGGGCCTGGATTTCTTGATGAACCCCAGCGCACCGTTGAGGTTGTCGGCCAACCCCGCCTGCAATCCGGCCTTCTGCAAGGTGGGAAAGATGGCGGTCACGGACTGCGGTTCCGCGATGAAAAGGACTGTTCTGGCCGTCATGGTCACTTCTATTAGCGGTATCTCGAAGAGTTTACAAGGGGTTCGCGCACTTGCCCGCATACCGGGCCCGGACCGGGGGCGCGGGGCTTCCTCCATCCTTTCTTGCTCAGGTCCCGCCCATCTGCTACTTCTCGGAAGCTTGAACGCAAACGAGAAAAAACGATGAGCATATCCATACCCGTCCTCTGCTACCACAACGTGTCCGACGTGAACGGGCACACGCCCGAAATGTTTCGCGAGCACCTCGACGCCATGACCGACGCGGGTTGGCGGACCATCTCGGCCCGCGACCTGCTGGCCGTGACGCGAGGGGAGATGAAGCCGCCGAAGAAATCCCTGGTCCTGACCTTCGACGACGGCCACGTGTCCAACTGGATCACCGTGGTTCCGGAGCTGGAAAAACGGAACATGACCGGGACCTTCTTCGCCCTCACGGACTTTACCGTGCCCGGCGGGGTGCGCACGCCCGAGACCGCGCCCGCGATGCGGCACATGCGCGAGGTATTCCGGGCCGCCTTTATCGACGGCGACTTCTCCCAATTCATTAATGAAGGCGAGATCCGGGCCATGCTCGACAAGGGCATGGAGGTCTTCTCCCACGGCTGCCGCCACCAGGCCGCGTTCACCAACCTCATCCCGCTCGCCCCGCTCGGGGACCCGGGAGCCCACTGGGGCGGCTGGGCCGTCTACCCCGGCCACCAGGACGGCTGGCCGACCTTCAAGGCGGGCAGCGGATACGTCCATGACGGTTTCTGGCCCGTGTTCGAGGGCCGGGGCGAGCCGCGCTTCGTCAAACGGAGCGAGGCGGAACGCCGGGCCTTCTGCCGCCGGGACTTTCGCCGCAGCATCAAGCGCATGCGCGAACTGAACGGCCTGGACGAGCAGCTCTTCTGCTGGCCCTGGGGCCAATTCGACCCGGTGGCCGAAGAGGAACTGAAGGCGGCCGGATACGCGGGGGCCTTCACCCTGGAGCGGTGGTCCAACACGCGGGGCACCGATCCCTTCCGGCTCAACAGGCTCGGGGTGTCCGCCAAGAAGGACGGCAAGTGGGTCCAGGCCCGGCTGCGCATGTACGCGGGGACCACGTCGTCCAGGTTATTTTTCAAGAAATACCGCAAGAAGCCGGAGATATCCTCCGTGCTCTACGCCACGGACTCCAACAAGCTGTCCGGCGGCAGCCGCCAGATGGTCAACAACATCAAGGCCATGGCGGACATGGGGCTGAAGGTCTACGCGGTGGTCACCCCGGACACGGCCATCAACGGGGCTCTCGACCCCCTGAAAGGTGAAAACGTGGAGGTCATCCACTTCGACGGCTTCAGCCAATACGTGCAGGCCGGGAAGTTCCTCAAGGCGCTCATCGCGGAAAAGCGCATCGACGTGGTCCACACCTTCCACAACCGGGCGTACAAGATGGGCGTGCTGGCCCGGCTCATGGGCGCGAAGTTCAGGCTGTTCATCAACCGGGGCGTCATCTCCAAGCCCAACGCCGTGTTCTTCCTATGGACCGCGCTGAGCGACGGGGTCATCGCCAACTCGGCCCAGTGCGCCGAGGTCATGCGCAAATACTGGGTGCGGGGCAAGCGCCTCAACGTGATCTACAACGCTTATGCCGGGCCGGATCTCGGCGAGCCCAGGCCGCGCAAGAAGCGGGGCACGCGCTACATCTACGTGGGCAACTCCGTGGACATCAAGGGGTTCGATGTCTTTCTCAAGGCCGCCGACCGCCTCTGCCAAGGCGGGGCGCGCGACCTGGAGTTCGTGGGCGTGGGCGTGACCGACGACAAGCTGGCCAAGTTCGACGACATATTCACCCCGGTGGTCCGCGAGCGCTACCGCAACGCGGGCGAGATTCCCCACGCCGAGGTCCTGGACGAGCTGCGCTTCGCCGACGTCCAGGTCATCTCCTCGCGCAAGGAGAGCCTGCCCAACGCCCTGCTCGAAGGGTTCGACCTCGGCCTGCCCGCAGTGTGCACCCGCGTGGGCGGCATCCCCGAGGTGGTCCGCGACAACGTGAACGGCTTTCTCTGCGCGTCCGAGGACGCGGACTGCCTGGCCGAAAAGATGCGCCTGCTGGCCGAGGACCCGCCGAAGCGGTTCGCCCTGGGCCTGGCGGGCCGCCGGGTGGTGCGCACCCTGCTGACGCCCGAGGTCAAAGGGCGCAACCTCATGCGCGTGTACATGGGCGAGCGGCTGTACGAGCCCCTGCCCATTGAGGACATGGCCGTGCCCGAACCGCCCGCCGAGGCTGCGGCGGATGTGGAGGAACATCCCCATGAGCACGGGCCGCGCTGACGCTCCGGCCGCCTTCTGGCGCGCCCTGCCCGAAGACCTCAAGGCCCTGCTGCGCCTGGGGTTCACGGGCCGGTCCCACCTGCTCGACGTGGCCGGGCGCTGCCTGCGCGCGGGCCGGACCGAGCTTGCGGAAACCCTCGCGGGGGCCCTCGCCGAGATCGCCGGGGACGCCCTGAACACCCTGGCCGCCGACCATCCGCTGGACGGCGGGCTGGCCGCCGAACTGCTGGCCACCGGATCTGCCGTGGCCCTGCTGCCCCCCGAAACCCTGGCCCGGCTGCGCATCCTGGCCGACCATTGGACGCGTCCGGCCGACGCCGCGCCGCTGCTCGACATCCTGGCCGCCCGCGATTTCGGTCGGATCCGCGCCTTCCTGGACCGGGCCGTGCGCGACGAGCCCGGCAACCTGTTCTGGCGCGAGCAGGCCGTAACCGTCGGCGCGGTGGAAAACGCCCCGGACTTCGTCTTCGCCTGCCTGGAGGCCGTGGCGCCCGAGGCCGTCCGCCCGGTCCTCGGCGTGGCCATGACACGCGCCCGAGCCCTGTTTTCCCCCATGGGAACTCCGCCCCCGGAAGCGCTGCTCGCCGCCGCCCGCCGAGCCCCGTGGAACGCGAGTCTGGTCCTGCGCGCCTTTGACGCGCTCTCGGGTGTGGCCGTTCAGCGTTGCCCGCTGCCTGGCCGGACCGCCGTGCTGCTCTATTCCTGGAACAAGGCGGACGAACTCGACGCCACCCTCGCCTCGCTGCTCGCCGCCGACCTGACCGGCTGTTCGGTCTTCGTCCTGGATAACGGGTCCACGGACGGAACCGCCGAGGTCCTGGCCCGCCGGGGGGCGCGGTTCGCAGACGTTCTCGGCGCGGACCGGTTCACGGTGGTTTCCTTGCCGGTGAACATCGGAGCGGCCGCCGCGCGCAACTGGCTGCTCCATCTGGACGCGGTGCAGGCGCACGATTTCTGCTGCTATCTCGACGACGACGTGGAGCTGCCGCCCGACTGGCTGGCCCGGTTGGGCGCGGCGGTCAAGCGCTATCCCGAGGCGGGCGTATGGGGCTGCAAGGTGGTGGACCACGCCAACCCGCTGTGCATCCAGAGCGCGGACAGCCACCTGGCCATGGACCCCACGGAACGGGCCGACCTGACCCGGCTGGCCCCCAATCCGTTTTCGCTCACGGACCTGCACGTGCAGACGCTCGACACCGGCGGATTCGATTTTCTGCGCCCCTGCGCGTCGGTCACCGGCTGCTGCCACCTGTTCCGCACCCGGACCCTGCTCGAATCCGGCGACTTCGCCATCCAACTTTCCCCGTCCCAGTACGACGACATGGAGCACGACCTGCGGCTGTGCGAGGCGGGCCGGTTCCCGGTCTACCAGGGCCACCTGGCCGTGCGCCACAGGAAACGCACCGGCGCGGCATCCCTGACCTCGGCGCAGGAGCACGGCAGCGCGCTGGGCAACAAGTACAAGATGCAGACCATGCACACCCGCGCCGACATCGCCGACGCCCTCACGGCCGAGCAGGCTTTGCTCGAAGCCGACCTGCTCGGCAAGTTCGAATACCTCGAAGGGGTGTAGGGGGCTCCTGCGGCGGGCCATGCCGAGGTCCGGAAATAGACTGCACGTTCCCCACACCGGCGTCGCGCAAACGAGGACAATCCCCCGCGTGCAACAAGGCCCGCCGCCAGGCGGACCGCCCCGCTACAGTATGGCGCGCAGGAGCCAGAGCGTCGCCATCCCGCTGAGGATGGTCACCAGGATGTTGCGGGTCTTCCGGGCCGCCAGCACGGCGACCAGGGCGGCCACGGGCCGGGCCAGGCCGACGGGCCCGCCGTCGGTGCCGTGCAGCAGGACCGCGGGCACGATGATGGCGGGCAGGACCGAAGCCGGGATGAAACGGAGCATGCGCACTACGGCCTCGGGAAAGGTCACCCGGTCCACGACAAGGATGAAGGAGAAGCGGATCAGGAAGGTCCCCAGCCCCAGGAGCAGAGCGACCAGCCAGTAGTACTCCGAATCAGTCACGCGCAAGCCTCCTCTCGGCCAGGTATCCGGTCAGGATGCCGGTCACGGCCCCGGCCATGAGCCCGAGATTGTACGGCAGGCCGTCCGCGAAATAGGCCACCAGCCCGGCGGCCAGGGCGGCGAGTCCTGCGGGCCGGTCCTTGATGGCGGGCACGACCACGGCGATGAAGGTCAGGGGCACGGCGAAGCCCAGGTCCCAGGCCGGCGGGATTATGGTACCCACCGACGCGCCGAAGACGGCCCCGATGGAATAGGACACCCAGACGGCCATGGCCGCGCCAAAGAAGTAGAACGGTTTGTTGACCTCCCCGCCGTCCTCCCGATGGAAACGGGCGATGGCCAGGGCGTAGGCCTGGTCCGACAGGATGAACCCGAGCAGGGCCCGGCCCGGCAGGGGCATGGTCTTCAGGTGCGGGGCGATGGACGCCGAGTACATGAAGAAGCGCAGATTGATGATCAGCCCGGTGAGCACGACCACGGCCAGGGAGGCGTGGTGCTCCATGAGTTGCAGGGCCGCCAGTTGGCTGGCCCCCGCGTTGATGGCCCAGGTGAAACCGAGCGCACCCCACAGGGACATGCCCGCACCCGCGCTGACCGCGCCGCAGATGAGCCCGAAGGGCACCATGCCGAGCAGGATGGGGATGGAGTCCCGCGCCCCGGACAAAAAGGAATATTTGATACCGTTCATGAATATTGATCCACCGATCAATGGGGATACAGCCCGACTCGGCCGCCGTCAACGCATTAATTGTGCAGTTTCATTCCAGACTGGACTTTTGGCCGCAAATGGCGGGATACTCCTGCAATGAAAACAAAGGAAACCTACCGTTGCGCCGCATGCGGCGCGCAGTCCCCCCGCTGGCAGGGCCAGTGTCCGTCCTGCAAGGAATGGAACACGCTCGAAGCCGTGACCGTGTCGAAGAAGACCTCGGCCCCGGTGGGCGCGGCCGCGTCACAGTCCTCGCCCCAACTCCTTGAGAACCTGGAGAGCGAGCACCTCGGGGCCCGGCCGTCCGGGCTGCCCTCCCTGGACGACCTGCTCGGCGAAGGATTGGTGCCGGGCGCGGCCATCCTGGTGGGCGGCGAGCCCGGCATCGGCAAGTCCACCCTGCTCCTGCAGCTGGCGGGCAGCCAGGCGCGGCTCGGGCACACGGCGGTTTACCTGTCCGGCGAGGAGTCCCTGCCACAGCTCAAGTCCAGGGCGGGCAGGCTCGGGCTGCTCGGCCCCGGCCTGATGGCCATGGCCACCAACAAGGTCGAGGACGGACTGGCCGTTCTGGAGGGACCCAATCCGCCGGAGCTGCTCATCGTGGACTCGGTCCAGACCCTGGCCTCGCCGCTGGCCGAGGGCATCCCCGGCTCGGTCAGCCAGGTGCGCGCCGTGTCCAGCGAACTGGTGGAGAAGACCAAGAAATGCGGGACCACCCTCATCCTGGTGGGCCATGTGACCAAGGACGGCCAGATCGCCGGGCCCAAGCTGCTCGAACACATGGTCGACACAGTCCTGTACCTGGAGGGCGACCGCAAGCATTTCTCGCGCATCCTGCGCGTGCTCAAGAACCGCTTCGGCCCGAGCGACGAACTGATCGTCTTCACCATGAAGGAGCAGGGGCTGGAGGTGGTCGAGGACCCGGCGACCTTTTTCCTGGGCGCGCGGGACCCGTCCCTGTCGGGCACGGCCATGGCGCTGGCGGTGGACGGGCAGCGGCCCTTTGCCGTGGAGGTCCAGGCCCTGGTCTCCAAATCCTTCCTGACCATCCCCAGACGCACGGCGCTCGGCTTCGACACCAACCGGCTGAACCTGCTCCTGGCCGTGCTCGAAAAGCGCCTTCGGCTCAACCTGAGCGGCCACGACATCTACGCCAAGATCACCGGCGGGCTGGCCTCCAGGGACCCCGGCCTGGACCTGGCCGTGGTCGCCGCGGTCATGTCGTCCTTCTACGACCAGCCCCTGCCCGAGGCCTCGGTCTTCTGGGGCGAGATCGACCTGAACGGACAGGTCCGCCCGGTGGCCGCCCACGACGTGCGCCTCAAGCAGGCTGGCCGGCTGGGTCACGGCCCGGTCTGCCATTCGGGCACGGCCCCGACCCTGGCCGAGCTGCAACGGCTGCTCTTCGGCAAACGCTAGGAGGATACGATGTTCGAACCCGAGGCCATGCGCGACAAGGTGGAGGCCTTTGACCGGCTGCTATCGGCCACCCCGCCGGAGGTGGCGCACATCCGGCCCGCGCCCGACGCCTGGACCTTGACCGAGATCGTCGGGCATCTGGTGGATTCGGCCTCCAACAACCACCAGCGGTTCGCCCGCCTGCGGATGGGCGACCTCGACTCCTTTCCGGGCTACGAGGCCGAAGCCTGGGTCAAGGCCCAGGGATACGATGGATTCGACTTCGCCGCGCTCGCCGGACTCTGGCGGCAATACAACGCCTTCCTGCTCCACCTGGCCGCGACCACGCCGGAGACGGCCGCGGGCAATGCGTGGGCATCGGAGGGCAAGTCCCTGACCCTGGAATCCTTGGTCGGGGACTACTACGAGCACCTCTCGCTGCACACGGAGCACTACGCGCGGCGGCTCGCCGAGGTCAGCGATCCCCTTCCGCCCGCCTGAGCGGGCCGGGACGCTCCCTTACTTTTTCCCAAAATAATGGTACCCTCGCCCATCGTGTGCTGTATGGTATCCGGCACCATCAAGACCCGTTCGCGCCGCGCGCGAGCCCGTGAAGACAAAACCTCAATAAGGAGGAAAAGATGGCTGACATTCTCGACTGGACCAACGCGGACCTCGAACGACTCGATATGGCGACCTATGAAGACAAGGCGGCGGACATGGCCGCGCGCCTGCGCGAGGAAACCGGGGCGGGCAGACTGCCCTTCCTGACCATGCCCTACGCGGCCGAACTGAGGGAACAACTTGCCGGGCTCAAGGGCTACCTCGAAGGCTTCGAGCACATGCTCCTGCTCGGCATCGGCGGCTCGGCCCTGGGCGCCCGCGCCCTGCAAAAGGCCTTCTATCCCAGCCAGGACCGGCCCGGCCACACGAACAGAAGCCTGTGGATCGCGGACAACGTGGACGCGTACGCCCTGGATGCGTACATAGAAAAGCTCCCGCCGGAGAAGACCGTGGTGGTCACGGTTTCCAAGTCCGGCGGGACCATCGAGACCGTGGGCCAGTATTTCATTATCAAGGAGTGGATGAAGGAGCGGCTCGGCGACAAGTGGGCCAAGCACATGCTCCTGGTCACCGACGCGAAGCAGGGCTTTTTGCGCGGCGAGGTCGAGGCCTACGGCATCAAGGCCCTGCCCGTGCCCGACAATCTCGGCGGGCGCTACTCCGTGCTCTCCGCCGTGGGCCTGGTCCCGGCCCTGTTCCTGGGCATGGACATCGACGCCCTCCTCAGCGGCGCGCGCGAGGTAGCCGACGTCCTGGCCGACCCGGCCCTGAGCGGCGAAACCCTGGCCGGAACCCAGGCATTTCGCCTGGCCGCCTGGGGCGCGGCGCTCATGGACAAGGGCTTTACGGAGATGATCTTTTTCGCCTATATCCCCTTGTGGGCCAGCTTCGGGGACTGGTTCGCCCAGTTGTGGGCCGAATCGCTGGGCAAGGAAGGCAAGGGCAGCCAGCCCGTGCCCGCCGTGGGCGTGACCGACCAGCACTCGGTGAACCAGATGTTCATGGACGGCGTGCGCAACAAGGCGTGCCTGTTCCTGACCTGCCCGACCCTGCCCGCCGGGCCGAGTTTCCCGGCCGACCTGCCCGACCAGTTCGCCTACGTCCGGGGCAAACCCTTCGGCGAGCTGATCCAGGCCGAGGGGCTGGGCACACGCATGGCCCTGTCCAAAAACGGCGTGCCCCTGGTGGAAATCCAGGTGGGCGCGGACGGGCCGAAACAGGCGGGCAAGCTCATCGGGCTGCTCGGCGCGGCCACCATCCTGACCGGCTGGCTCATGGGCATCAACCCCCTGGACCAGCCCGCCGTGGAGCTGGGCAAGCGGCTGGCCAAGGCGCGCATGGACGCGGACGGGCTCGAGGACGAGAAGGCGGACCTGAACGCCTTCCTGAACGCACAACGAGATTTACGGGAGTTCTGAGTCATTGCCGAATAATCGTGAGGAAGGCAGCAGCCCGCTCCAGTTCGTCCGGGTCATTTCCTGGACCCTGCTGGTCATCATCCTGAGTTTCAGCCTGCTGCTGTCGCTCTTCATCTCCAAGTACGCGGAGCAGACCCTGCTCGAAAAGCAGGAGGCCTTTGCCCTGCTCCTGGCCGAAAACGTCAGCCACCAGTTGTTCACCCGCTTCGTCATCCCCACGGTGTTGAAGTTCGGGGCCATCCGGCTGCGCAACGAGGACCAGGCGGGCGCCATGGACAAGGTGGTCCGCTCGACCATCCACAGCTTCCACGTGTCCTCCCTGCGCATCTACGACCGCGAAGGGAACATCACCTATTCCCTGAACAAGGACGAGGTGGGCAGCGAGGGCAACGCCGATTACATGGTCAACAAGACCTGGGAAACCGAGGACTTCAGCGCGGAGATCCTGTCCAAGGTCTCCAAGATCGCCTCCCTGTTCCGGGTCAGCCTCGACCCGGGCTCCATGGTCCTGCGCGCCTATTACCCCCTGCGGGTCGAACGCAGCCTGACCGACATGGAGGCCAACCCGATCATGGGTATCCTGGAATTCCAGCAGGACATCACCGCCGACTACCTGGCCACGCTGAACTTCGAGCGCCTGATCATCGCCTTCTCCCTGGTCACCTCCCTGGTCCTCTTCTTCCTGGTCCTGACCGTCCTGCGCCGGGCCGAACGGCTGTCCAACAGGCAGTTGCGCGAAAAGGAACGGCTCATCTTCGAGCTCCAGCAGCAGGAAAAGCTGGCGGGCATGGGCCGCATGGTCGCAGGCGTGGCTCACGAGATCCGCAACCCGCTGGGGATCATCTGCTCCAGTTCCGAGCTGATCCTGAAAAAGGCCAAGAAGGAGAACAACTCCAACGTGCGCATCCTCGAGGCCCTGCACGAGGAGGCCAAGCGGCTGTCGCGCACGGTCACGGAGTTTCTGGACTACGCCCGGCCCAAGAAACCGGCCATGCACGACGTGGACATCCGGTCCATCCTCGACCAGGTGGCCGTCTTTCTGGAGCCCGAGTGCGAGAAGCTCGGCGTGACCGTGGACCGCGAATTCGAAGGCGACATGACCACCAAGGGCGACAAGGACCTGCTCTACCGCGCCTTCTACAACCTGGTGGCCAATTCCCTCCAGGCCATGAACGGACCGGGCGAGTTGTCCATCCGGGCGGCCCGGGGCGAAGAGGGGTTGCACGTGACTCTGGTCGACACCGGGCCCGGCTTCGACCCCGCACACCTGGACCAGGTGCGCGACCCGTTCTTCACCACCAAGGACACCGGGACCGGCCTGGGACTGGCCCTGGTCTCGACCATCTTCGAAAGCCACGGCGCGGAGATGGCCTTGAGCAACGCCGAAGAGGGCGGCGCGCGGGTGGACGTCATCTTCCCCGCCTAACCCCCAAGGAGCGCGAGAAAATGTCGAAAGCATGGATACAGGCCAAACACTCGGAGTTCGTCCGGGATCTGTTCAAGTTCTTCTGCCAGGCCTGCGACCAGTTGGAGAAGCAGTTCATCCGCTTTGACGAGGACGGCACTGTCGAGTTCGACGTGGTCAAGGATCTGGTCGGCACCGAGATGAACAAGGGGCTTTTGTGGCGCATGAAGGACACGGCCCACCACGTCTTCCGCAACGACCCCCACGCCCAACTGGGCGGGCAGTTCCTGGACTGGGCGCTGGGCTACATTTTCCACGAGACCCTGAAACTCAAGGAGGACGCCTACCAGAAACAGAACTACGCACCCTGGTTCCACCGCCTGTACGAGGGCGACCTGAACGCCTCGGAAAAGGACGTCACCGGGCAGCTCTTCCAGGTCCTCAACCAGACCGAGGAGTCCATGCGTCGCGAGATCGACCGCATCCGGTTCATCATCGCCAAGTGCCGCCAACTGCTCCCCTACTACCTGCACCGCTACAGCGACAACGTGCTGCTGGCGCGCTACATCTTCTCCCAGAACGAGCTGGTCCGGGCCGTGTTCGCGGACGAGTACGAAGGGCTGGTCTTCGCCATTTACGGGCACGAACCCGAGCGGATGTACATCCTGGCCAGCCAGTCCCTGCGCCTGGGCGGCTGGGTGGACGAGGCGGCCCATGCCTTGGACGAGGCGATCAAGGAGAACCCCGCTAGCAAAATGGTGTTGCAAGAAAAGAAAATTATTGATAATTGGGCAAATAGAATACATACATGAACCAGCGTTACGCTGGAACTTATGAAACGAGCTTTATTTGAGGAGGCCGTCAATGAAGAAGCTGATTTTACTGGCAATCGCCCTGTGCGTCATGCTCGCCTGGGGTTGTTCCAAGAAAGTCCAGACCGAACCCGAAGTGGTTGTGGTCGAAGAAAAGGAAGTCATCGTCGAACAGCCCGCGCCCGCGCCCGTGGTCGATCCCATGGCCGTGTACAAGGCTGAGTACGATGCGCTGCCCGTGACCCATACCGTGACCAAGGGCGAATGCCTGTGGTGGATTTCCGAGTACAAGCACGTGTACAACGATCCGTTCATGTGGCCCCTGATCTACAAGGCCAACCGTGACAAGATCAAGAATCCCGATCTGATCTACCCCGGCCAGCAGTTCGACGTGCCCCGCTACGGGTTCGACCTCGAGGAAGTGAAAGCCTCCCGCAAGGAAGCCGGTGCTCCCTGGAAGGCCCTTGAGCCCGGCCAGGATGCCGTCATCCCCGCGGAGATGCGCGCCGCGCTCGGCTACAGCTTCTAACGGCCAGCCTCACCAGCCATACAGGCCCGCCCGTCCGTCGTGGACGGGCGGGTTTTTTGTTGCCGCCCGGCAAAACCGGATTGCAGCACAAGAAACGGATGGTTTTGCCCGGCGCATGCGGGTATCTTGGACCCATGACCTCCAAGCAATCGCCATATGACGACCGCCTCCGGGCGGTCCTGAATCGGGACGCCTCGGCCTCGGGGTTCGTCTACGCGGTACGCACCACCGGCGTCTACTGCCGCCCCGGCTGCCCGTCGCGCTCGCCCAACCCCGAGAATGTGCGTTTCTTCGACACCCCGGCCCTCGCCGAGCAGGCGGGCTTCAGGCCGTGCAAGCGCTGCCGCCCGGACGCCCCGGACCACCTGGACGCGCGTTCCGCCCGCGTGGCGGCCGCCTGCCGGACCATCGAACAGTCCCTGGCCGACGGCGCGGCGCCGCCGTCCCTCGAAGACCTGGCCCGCGGCGCGGGGCTGAGTCCGTCCCATTTCCAGCGTCTGTTCAAGACCCGCACCGGGATCACGCCCAAGGAGTACGCCCTGGCCGTGCGCGACGGGCGGGTCCGCGAGGCCCTGGCCAAGGGCGTGTCCGTGACCGAAGCCATATACGCGGCGGGCTTCGGCGCGCCGAGCCGGTTCTACGAACGCGCCGGCCAGGCCCTGGGCATGCCGCCCGCCACGTACCGCAGGGGCGGGCGCGGGTTGACCATCCGCTACGCCACGGCCGACTGCTTCCTCGGCGTGGTCCTGGCCGGGTTCACCGACCTCGGCATCTGCGCCATCGAATTCGGCGACGCCCGCGAGCCCCTGGTCCAGGCCCTGCGCCAACGCTTCCCCGAGGCCGACCTGCACGACGCCCAGGGTGAACTCGCCCCCCTGCTCGCCGAGGTGGCCGCCTTTGTCCGCCGCCCGGACCGGGGACTGGACCTGCCCCTGGACATCCAGGGCACCGCCTTCCAACAGCGCGTCTGGCAAGAGCTCATGCGCATCCCGGCGGGCGAGACGCGGACCTACGGCGATGTGGCCCGCGCCCTGGACGCGCCCGGGGCCGTCCGCGCCGTGGCCGCGGCCTGCGCCGCCAACCCCCTGGCCGTGGCCGTCCCCTGCCACCGCGTCCTGCGCAAGTCCGGCGAGCTGGCGGGCTACCGCTGGGGGCTGGAGCGGAAGCGGCGGCTCCTCGAAATCGAGCGCGAGTCCGAATAGGCGAAGGGGGACGCGCCCGATGGAGAGACCGGCACACGGTCCCCCTCGTCCGGCCGACCCAAAAAAAGACCCCGCCGAAACCCGGCAGGGTCCATTGTCACCGTTCTTCATTGCCGCGAAACGGCGAAGCGGGAGGGACGGCAGCGCCTTCCACCTGATCCGCCGCCGCGCACACGCCCGGCCGTGGGGCCAAAGCCCCCGGACGGAGTCGCGGACGGTCCGCGGCGGGGAGCCGCTCGCGCTAGACCGCCCCCAGCGCGTCGGCGCGGGAGGGGTAGAGCGAAAAGATCTTGTCGTATCCGGAGACTTCGAAGACCTCCTGAATATAGTCCTTGACGCCGCAGATGGCCACCGTGCCGGAGTTCTTCTTGAGGCGCTGGTAGGCCAGGACCAGTACGCGCAGCCCCGAGCTGTTGATGTAGTCGAGGCCGGAAAAGTCGAACAACAGCTTGGTGGTGCCGTTTTCGAGCAGGCCCAGGACCTTCTCCTCAAGGGCCTGGGTGCCCTCGCCGTCGAGGTTGCCGTCCACGGCGAGGATGACCACCCCGCCTTCGTCGATCTGAGTCAATGCCATTCTCTCCCTCCGTATGGTCCCTAGCCCTGCACCGGGCAGTGGGTCTTGCTGATGTTCTTGTGCAGGGTCAGGACGTTCTTGCCGTTTTCTCGTTTGTAATGGATGCCGTGCACCATGTTCTTGATCAGGTGGATGCCCAGGCCGCCCACGGGCTTGGCGCGTTCGTCCAGGGGCAGGTCCAGCTCGGGCTCCGGGGCCTCGAGAATGTTGAAGGGCTCGGAATCGTCCTCCACGCGGATGGTCAGCCGGTCGCCCTGAAGCGCGATGGTCACGTCGATGGGGTGCTCGTCGAAGTCGGCGTATCCGTAGGAGATGATGTTGGTGATCAACTCGTCCAGGACCAGGGTGAGGTGGAAGATGATCTTGGAGTGCAGGCCGTATGCCGTGCCGAAGGCTTCCACCTTGGGCTGGAAGCACTTGAAGCAGTTTTCCTTGTTGGTCATGCGAAAGGAGATGGAATGCCGAGCCATGTCCGTGCCGCCTGTTCCCTTCTTGACCACGACGACGGCGATGTCGTCCTCCTGGCCGTTGCCCTGAAAGGCCTCCACCGCAGCCATCATGGCCAGGCGAATCCCCTCAGCACTTTTATGGGCGTTCTCCCGGATGATGGCAAGCATTCTCTTCTTGCCGAACATTTCGCCCTCGGCATTGCGCGCTTCCCACACCCCATCCGTGGCCATGACCAGGATCTCGCCCTCCGCGAGCATGGCTTCGTTGGTCGCGTAGGCATAGTCCTCGACCACGCCCAGCGGGAGGCCCTCGCCGTGCAGCTCGCCGAACTCGGCCGTGTCGGGGTTGTACCGGATGGCCGGATCGTGCCCGGCCCGGACCCAGAGTACCCGGCCCGAGTCCGCCTTGAGCTGGAGATAGAACAGGGTCAGGAACCGCCCGGTGCCGTCCAGGTCGCGCGCGAGCACCCGGTTGATGGCGCCCATCCGTTCGTGCGGGGCCATCTCGATGTCGGACAGGGTATGCAGCTGGCCCCTGGCCGCAGCCATGACCAAGGCCGAAGGGATGCCGTGGCCGGACACATCGCCCACGACCACCGCCAGACAGGGAGGCTCTCCTCGGCAGACCTTCAGAAAATCGTAGTAGTCGCCGCCGGTCTTGTCGCAATAGAGGATGCCGCCCGAGATGTCGAACCCGGACAAATCCGGCTCCGCGCCGGGCAGCAGCAGCCGCTGGACCTCCTGGGCCACCTCCATGTCCCGGTTCAGGTGCATGAGTTCCTTGAGCTTGGGCCCCATCTCGTTGATGGACTGGATGAGGTCGTCGCGCTCGTCCCCGGTGCGGTTGTCGATGTGTGCGCTGAAATCGCCCTGGGTCAGCCGCTGGGCCACCTCGACGATGCTGAAGAGAGGCCGGGTGATGGCCCGCGAGCCGAACCAGGCGATGAGCCCGGTAATCAGCAGCATGACCCCGGAGATGACCGAGGACAGGACGCGCATTTCGGTGAACAGGTTCTGCAGGGAGGAGCCGACCTCGTCGGGCAGCTTGGCGACCACGGTCTTGGGCGCGATGACCAGAAACGACACGCTCGCGGTGGAGGCGAAGGCGCACAGGGACGGCTTGCCCTCGAAGGAGACGTCCACCACGCCGGTCTCGCGGGTGTCCAGGGCATGGAGCAGGATCTCATAGCCCACGGGCTCGTCAAAGGTCAGCCTCTTCTGCTCCACCGCGGTCGTCCAGTGGCGGCGGCCCTGCTCGTTGGGCTCCAACTGGACCAGGATGGGCAGCCCCTTGTCCGTGGGCTGTCCCTCGGGGATGCGCTCCACCAGGAAGGTGCGCACCTCGCCCCCCCAGCGGGCCTCGAGCTTCTCGTCCGGCATCATGGAGTGGGCCGGGATATCGATGGACACGGCCCCGCGGAAGCGGCCGGACGCGCCCCGCAGGGGGAAGGCCACCTTGGAGACGATGAAGCGGCTGGCCGGGTCCACACTGTGAAACCACTGGAAGGAATCCGCCGTCCGGATCTTCTTGTACCATTCCTGTTGGCGGGCGTCGTACCTGAGCGGCAACCGGCCGTGTCCGGGATAGGTCATCATCACGCCCGACTCCAAGGTCACGTTGATCCAGAACGGGGCCTCGGGCAGGTTTTGGAAGATGGTCTTGATGCCGTCCGAGGCCTGGAGCAGGCGGCGCATCTCGGGCTCCACGGCCCTCTCATCCACGCCGGCGGGCAGATGAAAGGTGGGGTGGTCGAAGCTGACCTGGATGAGCTGCTGCCCGTTGCCCATGGTCCGCCGGGAGTAGCCCTGCCGCCGGGCCGCGTCGGGCGGGGTCAGGTCCGGATCGCCGAAGTCGTTGGACAGGAACGGCACCGGCCCCTTGGCGGGCGGGGTCTTTTTCAGGACGCCGTCCACCTCGTGGGCCACGCCGATGGCGGCCAGCCGCATGGACTCGGAGCTGCGCTCCAGCAGGGCGAGCAGGGAAGAGGCCGTGTACTCGAACTCGTTGGAGACGATGTCCAAAAGCTCGCGCCGGGTCTGGTCTCCGGTCTCCTTGATGACGTCCTCGGAGGCCCGGCCCATGATCCCGCGCGAGATGAAGATGGGCGCCAGGCTAAAGGCCAGGAGCACCGCAAAGAATTTTAATCTGAGGGATATCTTCATACGCTTTTCCGGACGCCTTGCCGACAGTGCGCCGCACTTGCAGTTTGACCACAGATAGGGGGCAAATGTCCAACGCCCGCCCTTCCATTTCCATTATAATGCTTGGAAAACCGGTTGGGACCGTTTATACCGTACATGTTTCAAACTCGAAAAACGGATGGCCCATGCCGCACCCGAACGAACAAAAACGCATCACCAAGACCTCGCTCTATTCCTGGGTCCTGTACAAGAGCCTGCCGCTGCAGTTGATCGTGGTGGGCATCATCGTGATCACCGTGGCCATGCGCGTGATCCCGCTGGAGATGCAAAAACGGATCATCAACCAGGCCATCGGCATGAAGGATGTCTCGGCCCTGTGGCGCTACAGCGCCCTGTACATCGGGTCCGTGACCCTGGCCGGGGTGCTCAAGTTCGTCATCAACCTGATGCAGGTGCACATCGGGGAGCGGGCCCTCAAGTACATCCGCGAGCGGCTATACGAGCATCTGCTCTCCCTGCCCGTGCAGTTCTACCGCCGCACCTCGCCCGGCAACGTCATCTCCTACCTGATCACCGAGTTCATTCCGGTAGCCACGTTCGTCGGCCAGGCCGTGGCCGTGCCCGCGGTCAACGTCCTGACCTTCCTGGCCATGGCCGGATACATGATCAACCTCAACCCGACCATCGGGCTGATCTCCATCTCCATCTATCCTATAGAACTCTTCATCCTGCCGCGCATCCAGAAATATTTCCGCCGGGCCAACCGCCGCCGCATCAAGCACACCCAGGCGCTTTCCGGGTTGGTGGGCGAGGCCATCTCCGGCGTGCACGAAGTCCACTCGAACGCTTCCATCCCACTGGAAAAGCAACGATTTTCCAGGGTGCTGGACAAGCTTTACAAGGCCACGGTGCTGCAGAACGGCATCAAGTTCGGCATCAAGTTCGTGAACAACTTCTTCATGAGCCTGGGACCGTTCGTGCTCTTCCTCATCGGCGGCTGGTACGCCATCCAGGGCCGGTTCGACGTGGGCGCCATCGTGGCCTTCCTGTCCGCCTACGAAAAGCTCTACGACCCGTGGAAAGAGCTCATGGAGTTCTGGCAGGTCTACCAGGACAGCTCCGTGCGCTACAAGCAGATCATGCGCGCCTTCGACCACGCGCCCGAGTTCAAGCAAGTCACCGAGGGGCGCGACCCCTACCACCTGGACAACGACCTGGAGATCCACGACCTGTCCTTCGTGGTCGGCGGCAACGTCCGGCTGCTGGACGGCATCTCCCTGAAGATCAAGGGCGGCGAACACGTGGCCCTGGTCGGCTTCTCCGGGTCGGGCAAATCCACCTTGGCCCTGTGCGTGGCCCAGCTCTACAAGTACACGGGCGGCAGCATCCTGCTCGGCGGCCGCGAGGTCTCGGAACTGACCAAGCAGGACATCTCGTACAATCTGGGCATGGTCGCCCAACACCCCTTCATCTTCGACGGCACGGTCAAGGAAAACCTGCTCTACTCCTGCCGCTCCCTGGCCATGCAGGGCGGGCACTGTCCGGGCGGCGACGAGCCGAGCCTGGACGACCTGATCAAGATCACCCAACAGGTGGGGCTGTTCACCGACGTGCTGGCCTTCGCCCTGCGCTCCCGCCTGGACCCCGAGGCCGACAACCAGACCCTCAAGGAGGCCATCCTGGCCTCGCGCAAGGAGTTCCAGGAGGGCGAGGCGGGCATGTACGCGGACGTGGCCGAGTACATCGAGTTCTTCGACATGGAGTCCTACTCGCAGTACATGACCGTGGCCGAGAACATCGCCTTCGGCGCGGCCAACATGGAGCCGTTCGACCAGGAGCACCTGCACGTCCACCCCGAGTTCCAGACGTTCCTCGAAAACCACGGGCTGAGCGCGCACCTGACCGTCCTGGGCGAGACCCTGGCCCGCGTGGTCACGGACGAGCTCGGTCCGGAGCCCTCCCACGAGGACTTCCGCAACAGCCCCATCCCCGAGGCCGAGTACGGCGACTACCAGAAGGTCGCCAACCGGCTGGATTCGGGCGAGCCCCTGTCCGAGCAGGAACAGGGACTGATCATCAAGCTGGCCATGGGCTACATCCCCGGCATCCACAAGCAGGTGATCCTGGACAAAGGGTTCGCCAACCGTGTGGTCCGTTCGCGCCAGGATTTCATGGACCTGGTCACCGAGCGATACCCCGACGCCTTTACCTTCTTCACCCATGACAAGTACATCGATGCCCTGAACATCCAGGACAACATCCTGTTCGGCCGCGTGCGCACCGACGCCCAGGGCGCCGAAGAGGAACTGAACCACCGGATCATGCAGGCGTTGATCATGCAGGGCGCACTCGAACCCGTGGTGGAGATGGGCATGAACTTCCAGGTGGGCTCCATGGGCGACCGGCTGTCCGGCGGCCAGCGCCAGAAGGTGGCCCTGGCCCGGACCTTCCTCAAGGTCCCGCCCGTGCTCATCCTGGACGAGGCCACGGCCGCCCTGGACAACAAGTCCCAGGCCCGGGTGCAGAACATCCTGACCACCAACTGGAAGGGCAAATCCACGGTCCTGGCGGTCATCCACCGCCTGGACATGCTCCCCTATTACGACAAGGTCGTGGTCCTCAAGGCCGGCCGCATCGTGGAACAGGGCGAATACCAGGAACTCCTGGACAGCAAGGGGGCGCTCTACACTCTGGTTCACGGCAAGGAAGACTGACCCCCCCCTTTCCGAAGGGAAAGTGGAATCGGCCGATCCCGCCCTAAGACGCGGGATCGGTTGTTTATTTGAAAAAATCCGTAACAAAATTCATCAAAATCCCATTTTTTTCTCTTTTTTTCCGCTTTACAGCCCGTTTTTTTGAATGTACCCAATGAGCAACCCAATCGGGACTCTCTCCCTCTCATAGGCCCGGTCCAGGAGACGTTCTCCTGGACCGGACTCTACTTACCAAGGAGACCGCAATGCCGGAACCCGCTGAAAAAGCGACCGAACTCTTCCGCCAGATGAACAAGAACCGCCGCAACGTCTTCAAGGCGTATCAGGGGTTCACCGCGGCCATCAAACAAGGCAGCGCCATCGAGGACAAGTACCAGTCCCTGATCCTGATCGCCTGTTCCATCCTGTCCCAGTGCGACATGTGCATCTCGCTCCACGTGCAGAACGCCGTGACCTGCGGTGCGACCAAGGACGAGATCATCGACGCGGGGTTGCTGGCGGTAGCCATGGGCGGCTCCCCCAAGATGATGTACATGCGCTACGTCTACGAAGAGCTCGACAAGCTGTACGAATAGCAGGCGGGACGCCCCGCCGCCCCGATGCCGAGACAAGACGGCGCGCCATGCTTGGGCATGGCGCGCCGTCTTGTTTTTTAAAAATGGGAACGCGAAGTTCCGTCCGCACGTCCGCGTCGGGGTTGTGGTGGATTGCCATGCGGCGGGCCTTGTTGTGCGCGGTTAATTGTCCGCGCATCCGCGTCGGGGCTTTTGGCTGTCCACCTTACTTGTTTATTTCGCCTTTACGGCGACTTCCTTTTTTGCTGGCGCAGAAAAAAGGAAGCAAAAACTGCGCTGCGGTGCGAACGCGCGGAAGCGGACCCAAGAGCCCGTAGGCGGCTTCCGCTGGCCGGATGGATGTCTGCTGTGCAGACGCGATCCGGCCTGCGCTTCGCCGCCGGGGACGGGCTCTAGGGTTCGCTTCCGATTGCTGTTCTGCGTTTGTTGGGAATGGATTGCCGCGAAAAGCCCGACGTAAGAAGTCGTACACCGATGATTGGCCGCGCATCCGCGTCCGGGTTGGGGTGGATCGCCTGGCGGCGGGCCTTGTTGCGCGCGGGGCAATGGCCGCGCATCCGCGTCGGAGCTTTTGGCTGTTCTCCTTACTTTTTGATTTCGCCTTTACGGCGACTTCCTTTTTTGCTGGCGCAGAAAAAAGGAAGCAAAAACTGCGCTGCGGTGCGAACGCGCGGAAGCGGACCCAAGAGCCCGTAGGCGGCTTCCGCTGGCCGGATCGAAGGTCAGCTGCGCAGACGCGATCCAGCCTGCGCTTCGCCGCCGGGGACGGGCTCTAGGGTTCGCTTCCGATTGCTGTCCTGCGCTTGCAGGGAGTGGGCTGCTGCGAAGAGCCTGGCGTCAGAAGGCATGTGCCGAGGGGTGTCCGCGCATTCGCGGTCAGGTTTACGTAGTACGCCTGGATGTGGCTTGTTGTGCTCGATACATTGGCCGCGCATCCGCGTCGGGGTTGTGGCGGTTCGCCTGGCGGCGGGCCTTGTTGTGCGCGGTTAATTGGCCGCGCATCCGCGTCCGGGTTGGGGTGGATCGCCTGGCGGCGGGCCTTGTTGAGCTCGGGGGATTGTCCGCGCATTCGCGTCCGGGCGTTTGGTTGTCCGCCTTATTTAATGATTTCGCCTTTACGGCGACTTCCTTTTTTTGCTGGCGCAGAAAAAAGGAAGCAAAAACTGCGCTGCGGTGCGAGCGCGCGGAAGCGGACCCAAGAGCCCGTAGGCGGCTTTCGCTGGCCGGATGGATGTCTGCTGTGCAGACGCGATCCGGCCTGCGCTTCGCCGCCGGGGACGGGCTCTAGGGTCCGCTTCCGATTGCTGCCCTGCGCTTGCGGGGAGTGGACTGCTGCGAATGGACTGGCGAAAGAGCCTGTGCGCCATAGTTTGGCCGCGCTTTGCGGCAGAGTGGATCGGCCTTCCACGTTTGGCTCGGCAAAAGGCCCGGCAGGAACTCACTACTGTGGCCATGGAGCGATTCGGACGCGAGCGTCCGACAGCGGCTCTCTCAGTCCCGCGCCGAAGCACGGTCCACCGCGTCCTGCCGCCACTCTTCATTTCGCCCAAACGAGCCCTTGATCGGGGGGTTAGAAGCTGACGATTCGGGGCGGCGGCTCTTCGATTCGCAGCGAGCGCAGCGAGCCTCGAATCGGGAGCCGACCCGAATCGATCAGCTTCTTATCCCTCGATCTCCGGGCGGCCGCGTCCCCCTCCAAGGCCCTTTTTTTCGTCTATTTTTTTGGGCCAGCAAAAAAATGGACCCCGCCGGGAGGGCATGGAGAATTGTGTGGGGCTTCAGCCCCGCACAGCGGCTCTCAGCGGTGCAACCGCGCATTTTCCTCTTCCCCTTTCCGCCAAAATAAGAAGGCCGCCCCAAGGGGCGGCCTTCCTTATCTCTCAATTCCGGCGAGACGGCGGTACGCGGTCTATTTCCCGAGCAGCACCGAGCCCACCTTGGCCAGCGCCGACTTCAAGACCTCATCATCGACGGCGTACGAGAAGCGGATACACTTGTCGTCGCCGAACGCGGACCCCGGCACCAGGGCGACCCCGGCCTCTTCGAGGATCTTGGTGCACATGGACGCCGAATCCGGGGCGTCGTCGGTGTAGAACTTGTCCAGCACCGGGAAGAGGTAGAACGCCCCGTCGGGCTTGGGGCAGGCCGCGCCCCAGCCGGTGATGATGTCATAGGCGAGGTCGCGGCGGCGGACAAAGGCCTGCTTCATCTCGTCCACGATGTCCCACGGGCCGGTCAGTGCGGCCACGGCCGCGCGCTGGGTGATGGAGTTGATGTTGGAGGTGGATTGGCCCTGGATTTTGGTCATGGCCTTGACCAGGTCCTCGTGGGCCAGGGCGTAGCCCACGCGCCAGCCGGTCATGCAGAACGACTTGGACAGCGCGCCCACGATGGCCAGGGTCTCGGGGTACAACTCCCAGGTCTTGGCCAGTGAGACGGGCTCGAACGGGGGATAGACCAGCCGGTCGTAGACCTCGTCCGAGATGATGAAAATGTCGTTTTTGCGGGCCCATTCGGCGATGGCTTCCATCTGGACCTGGGTGTAGCAACAGCCCGTGGGGTTGGACGGCGAGTTGAGGATGAGCACCTTGGTCTTGTCGGTGCGGGCGGCTTCCAGCCCTTCCAGGGTGACCAGGTAGCCGTCGTCGGCGGTGGTGGGCACGTACACGGACACGCCGTCGGCCAACTGGACCATGGCCGGGTAGCTGACCCAGTACGGAACCGGGATGAGCACCTCGTCGCCGGGGTTCACCAGGGCCATGAGCAGGTTGTACAGGACCTGCTTGCCGCCGTTGCAGACGATAGCGTTGGCCGCCCCGGCCTGGGCGCCGTAGAACCGGCCGTAGTACCCGGCCACGGCCTCGCGCAGCTCGGGGATGCCGGGCACGGCGGTGTACCGGGTGAAGCCGTCGTCCAGGGCGGCCTTGGCCGCCTCGCAGACGTTGACCGGGGTGCAGAAATCGGGCTGGCCCACGGCCAGGCTGACGATCTCGCGCCCCTGGGCCTGCAGCTCCTGCGCCTTGGTGTTCACCGCCAAAGTGGCGGACGGCTTGATCCTCGCCAGACGTTCGGAAATTCGCATGGAAAAGCTCACTTTATAGTATGATTGATGTACAGGATCGCTGGTTTGCCAATAGACTAAAAAAAATCGAAGGTAAATCGCGTTCTTTCCCTATCGGGGAAAAAATTGCCGAACGGCTTGACCCGTCTATAGGTTCACAGTGCAGCCATGGGTTCGCAACCACCAATCAAAAGGAGATAGTCATGGCTGCATTCACCCCCGGACACCTCACGGTTTCGGCTGAAATGTTTCTGGATTACCCGGCCGAGGCCATCTGGCCTCTGCTCTGCCCGGTGCGCGAATACGACTGGATCGCCCATTGGCGCTGCGAGCTCCTGCACAGCGAGTCCGGCGTCAACGAATTGGGCTGCGTGTTCCGCACGGACTTCCCGGACGAAGGGCCCGAGGTCTGGTTGACCAGCCGGTTCGAGCCGTGCGAACGGCTGGAGTTCGTGCGCACGGGCCGGGACCGGATCGTCCACTTCGTCATCGGGCTCGCGCCCGAGAGCCACGGGACCCGGCTGACCTGGACGCACCACGTCACGGCCTTGACCGCAACGGGCAACGCCGGGCTTTCGGGAAAACCCGCAGCCTTTGCCGCCCAGATGGCGCTGCTTGAGCGCATGCTCGGGCATTATCTGGAAGCCGGCGAGATGCTGACATAAGACAAGGAGCGCACGGACATGTACACGGTGGGACGATTGGCCAAGCGGCACGGGCTGTCGCGCTCGACCCTGCTCTATTACGACCGCATCGGGCTGCTGCGCCCGTCCGGCCGGGCCAAGGGCGAGTACCGGCACTACTCGGACGCGGACGACGCCCGGCTGGGGCGCATCCGCGAGTACCGGCGGGCGGGCATCGCGCTGAATGAAATCCGACGCATGCTCGACGGGCACGCCGGGACCTCGGTGGCCGGGGCGCTGGAAAACCGGCTCGTGGAGCTGAACCGGGAGATGGACGGGCTCAGGGAACAGCAACGGCTGGTGGCCGGACTGCTCGGCCGGTCCGACCTCCTGGCCGAGGCCGAGGCCATGGACAAGTCCACCTGGGTCTCCCTGCTGGCCGCGGCCGGGTTCACCGAAACGGACATGCGCGACTGGCACGTCCGCTTCGAACGCAGCGATCCGGACCGGCACGAACGGTTCCTGCGCGCCCTGCGCATTCCGGCCCCCGAGATATCGGCCATCCGGGCCATGGCCGCCGCGCCCCACGAAATCCTCAACCTCAACAGGGAGTCAGGCAGATTCATGGAACTCTTCTTCAAGATATACGAGGGACTGGACCGCGAAGGTCCGGGCAGTTTCGCCATGACCGAGCGGGCCTACGGCCTGTGCGAAGGGTTGCCGGACAAGCCGGAAATCCTGGAGCTGGGCTGCGGCTCGGGCGGGGCGACCATCCCCCTGGCGCAAATCTCCGGCGGCACGGTCACGGCCACCGAGGTGTACCGGCCCTTCCTCGACACGCTGATCAAACGGGCCAAGGCGGCCGGGGTGGCCGACCGGATCATCGCCGCGGTCATGGACATGGGCGACGTCCGGGCCGAGCCCGAATCCTTCGACCTGATCTGGTGCGAGGGCGCGGCCTACATCCTGGGCGTGGACAAGGCGCTCGCGCAGTGGAAGCGGTTCCTCAAGCCCGGCGGCTGCCTGTGCCTCACGGACGCGGTCTGGCTGATCGACCGCGACACCGCGCCGGACGAGCTGCGCGGGTTCTGGGACCGGGGCTACCCGGCCATGCGCACCGCCGAGGCCAACAACGCGGCCGCCCGCAGGGCGGGCTATGCCGTACTCGGCGACTTCACCATCGACGAGGCCTGCTGGGACGCCTTCTACGGCGATGTGGAAAAGCGCCTGGACGATATCGAGCCGGTTTACGGCGGCGATCCGGACGGGCGGGCCATCATCGACATGACCCGCCACGAAATCGAACTCCACCGCCGCCATCCCGGCACCTACGGCTACCGGTTCCACGTCTTCCGCAAACCGCCTGCGAACGGCTAAATCGGACAGGCCCCCGCGTCTCCGGCGCGGGGGCCTTTTTCTCCCCTGCGGCGACAAAATGGTCCCCTCCGACAAGACAATTTTGAAATAGCATTGATTATCACCTAGCCGCTGTGACCGGGAACTCACGGACCATGCGGGCTCCCGGTTTTTTGTTCGTCAAACCGAATTTTGGCTGGCGTTCTTAGACCGGTTTCTGTAGTCTAGACAATCTCTAACGCCAGCAGTTATCGCAGGTGTGATTATCAATAATTTTTAAGTATTTTAATTAGTTACAAAGGTTCATCCATGCCAGAACTCAAAATGCCAGCCAATCTTCCGGACCCGATCATCAATGAAAACGCAAAGATAGTTTTACAGCGCCGCTATCAGCGCAAGGACCTGGACGGGGTGGTCTACGAGACGGTCAAGGAGCTGTTCTGGAGGGTGGCCTCGGCCATTGCCGCAGAGGAAGCCAAGTACGAAAAATCCACCACCAAACCCGCCAAGCTGGCCCGCGATTTCTATGACCTGATGACCTCCTATCGCTTCCTGCCCAACTCCCCCACGCTGATGAACGCGGGCACCGACCTGGGCCAGTTGGCAGCCTGCTTCGTCCTGCCCGTGGAGGACGACATCGAGGGCATCTTCGACGCGGTCAAGCATGCGGCCATGATCCACAAGTCCGGCGGCGGCACGGGCTTCGCCTTCTCCCGCCTGCGGGCCAAGGACTCGGTGGTCGGCTCCACCGGCGGCGTGGCCTCGGGCCCGCTGTCCTTCCTCAAGATATTCAACTGCGCCACCGAGCAGATCAAACAGGGCGGCACCCGGCGCGGGGCCAACATGGGCATCCTGCGCATCGACCATCCGGACATCATGGAGTTCATCAAGGCCAAGGAGCGCGACGGGGAACTGAACAACTTCAACCTGTCCGTGGGCTTGACCGAGGCCTTCATGCAGGCCGTGCACGACAAGGCGGACTTCGACCTGATAGCGCCCAACTCCGGCCAGACCGTGGGCAGCCTGAACGCCCGCGAGGTCTTCAACATTCTGGTCCAGAAGGCCTGGGAGTCCGGGGACCCCGGCATCGTCTTCCTGGACCGCATCAACCGCGACAACCCGACCCCGAGCCTCGGCGAGATCGAGTCCACCAACCCGTGTGGCGAGCAGCCTCTGCTGCCCTACGAGGCCTGCAACCTCGGCTCCATCAACCTCGGCCTGTGCTTTGCCAAGGGCAAGAACGGCAAAGACTCCGAGATCGACTGGGACGAGCTCAAGCGGATCGTCCATCTGTCCGTACGCTTCCTGGACAACGTCATCGACGCCTCGGTCTACCCCCTGGACCAGATCACCGACACGGTCCGCAAGAACCGCAAGATCGGCTTGGGCGTCATGGGCTGGGCCGACCTCCTCTACCAGTTGAACATTCCCTACAACTCCCAGACCGCCGTGGACATGGCCGAGCGGGTCATGAAGTTCATCCAGGCCGAGTCGCGCAGCGCCTCCAAGCAACTGGCGGCCGAACGCGGCCAGTTCCCGACCTACCCGGAGTCCACCTTCGGCGCGGCCAACCTCGGCCCGTACCGCAACGCCACCACCACGACCATCGCGCCCACCGGCACCCTGTCCATCATCGCGGGCTGCTCGTCCGGCGTGGAGCCGCTCTTCGCCCTGTCCTTCGTGCGCAACGTCATGGACAACGACAAGCTGGTCGAGACCAATCCGTACTTCGAGGCCGCCCTGAAAGCGGCCGACGCCTACTCCGGCAAGCTCATGGAGGAGATCGCCAAGGTCGGGTCCATCAAGAAGATGGACCACCTGCCCGAGCACCTGCGCTCGGTCTACGTGACTTCCATGGACGTGGAACCCATCTGGCACCTCAAGATGCAGGCCGCCTTCCAGAAATACACGGACAACGCGGTCTCCAAGACCGTGAACCTGCCGGGTACCGCCACCAAGGAAGACATCTGGGACATCTACTGGAAGGCCTACGAGTACGGCTGCAAGGGCGTGACCGTGTACCGCGACGGGTCCAAGACCTCCCAGGTCCTGTGCACCGGTGACGCCGAGAAGAAAAAGGAGGAGGCCGCCAAGGGCAAGTCCATCGTCAAGGACCGCCCGGACGTCATCTACGGCTTCACCCAGAAGATCCCCACCGGCCTGGGCATGCTCTTCCTGACCGTCAACGAGGTGGACAACAAGCCGTTCGAGGTCTTCGCCACCATCGGCAAGTCCGGCGGCTCCATCACCGCCAAGGCCGAGGCCATCGGCCGCCTGGTCTCCCTGGCCCTGCGCTCCGGCGTGGAGGTCCGCGAGATCGTCCAGCAGCTCAAGGGCATCGGCGGCGAAAACCCGAAATTCATGAAGAAACACCTGGTCAAGTCCATCCCGGACGCCATCGCCTACGTCTTCGAGTCCCGCTACCTGAGCGGCGACCACGTGGACGGCGAAGTGGCCTCCCTCAACCGCGAACTCTGCCCCGAATGCGGCGAGCCCCTGGTCTTCGAGGAAGGCTGCCACATGTGCAAATCCTGCGCCTATACCAAGTGCGGCGGCTAGCGCCGCCCCGCAGGGTGCGGATCACCGGACACGACATTCCGTAGTCATATGAAGGAGCCTATACAATGCATCTGACGACAAGCGATCTGCCGGCCCTCGGTCTGTTGGCGGCCCTGGCGGTATTCGCGGTGGTTCTGCTGGCCCGCCCGCGCGCGGCGTCCGCCTGCAGCCGCGCCACCTATCTCGGCCCGGAAAATATCGTCATAACGACCCGCTCGAACGACTGGGTGGGCTCGCAACACTCGAACCTCTGGATCTACCCCCGGGGAATCGAACGGGACGGCGCCGCCGGGGCGGATTCCCTCCGCTGGACGTCGAAATACGGCAGCGTGACCGTGGCCGGATGGGACCTGACCACCATCGACGGCATGAACGAGGCCGGACTGGTGGCCAACGTCCTCTATCTGGCCGAATCCGATTACGGAAAGCCGGTTCCGGGCAAGAAGGCCCTGTCCCTGTCGGCCTGGGGCCAATACGTCCTGGACAGCTTCGCCACCGTGGCCGAGGCGGTGGAGGAGCTGCGCAAGGCGACGTTCTACATCGCCGCGCCCAGCACTCCGGACGGACACGCCGGGACCGCGCACCTGTCGATCACCGACCCGAGCGGCGATTCGGCCATATTCGAATACCTGGACGGCCGCCTGGTCATCCATCACGGCCGCCGGTTCCAGGTCATGACCAACTCGCCCACCTTCGACCAGCAGCTCGCCCTGACGGCCTACTGGGACACCATCGGCGGGACCACCATGCTCCCCGGCACCAACCGGGCGAGCGACCGCTTCGTCCGGGCCTCCTTCTACATCAAGGCGATCCCGCAGACCGCCGACATCAACGAGGCGCTGGCCAGCGCGTTCGGCGTGATCCGCAACGTGTCCGTGCCCCTGGGCATCACCACGCCGGGCCAACCCAACATCAGTTCGACGCAATGGCGCGCGGTCTCGGACCAGAAGAACAAGGTCTACTACTTCGAGTCTCCGCGCAGCCCTTACCTCGTCTGGATTCCCCTGGACGAGATCGATTTCTCGCCCAAGGCCTCGACGCAAAAAATCAGCCTGACCCAAGGCTCCGTCCTGCTGGTCGACGGCAAACCGTTTTCCGGCGACGCCGCCCGGCTGGGCACCCCGGTGAAACCGTTCGCGTTCCTCGAAGCCGGAGCCCGGTAGAATCCACCCGCCCCGAAAAAAAAGCCCTGCCGCCGGACAACCACTCGTCCGGCGGCAGGGCTCATTGTTTCCCAGGCCTCGAAGCAACAGGGACATCCTTCCCGACCAACGCCCTCCTTGGACCGATTCGGGTGCGCAGCCCCCGACAGCGGCTCTCCCACCGCGCTCGCACAAGGCTTGGGAGAGTGGGTCAGATGTGCTTTTTTCGAGGGTCCGCCTGACCGCAGCGTCCCCCAGTACGTGAGGATCAGGCGGGCCCTCGGAAAATGTGCAGATGGCCCACTATCGCAAGCCGCCCCCCCACCTATTTCACATACCCCCACTCCACCAAACGGTTGTAGGCGTGCTGGGCCTGTTCGCCCTTGTTCACCTTTTGCAGAAACTTGTAGTAGGCCTCGGCCGCGTCCCGGCGGTGGCCCATGCCCTCCTGGGCGTACCCCTTGTAGAAGCCCACGTAGGGGTTGCCGGGCAGGGCCTTGTCGTAGGCCTCGAAGCTGGCATAGGCCTTGTCGTATTCCTTGGCCTTGAGCTGGAGCACGCCGGCCACCTGGCTGGCCTGGGGTTCGGTGGGGTAGACGTCGCGGGCGTGCTCGGCATAGGGCAGGGCCGCGTTGTACTTCTCCTGGGCGATGAGCAGCTTGGACATGATCAACAGGCCGGTGTAGTCGTTGGGGGCACGCTTCAGGGCCTGGTCCATCTTTTCCTTGGCCTGGCCGTACTTCTCCTGTCCGCCGAGCTTTTCCGCGTCCTGCATGTCCCGGATGGCCGGGCCGAGCTTGCGCAGGTCCACGGTGTTGTCCATGTACCGCTCGCGGTAGAAGGCGTACTTCCTGGCCCCGTAGTATTTCTTGTTCACGGCCTGGCGGGCGGTGGCCAGCCGCTCGGAGCTCATGGGGTGGGTGGCGAACATGACCTCGATGGCGCTCGGCTCGCGGTCGTGCTGCTCGTTGAGCATCTCCATGAGACCGACCATGCCCTCGGGATTGTAGTCGGCGCGGGTCATGTACTCCAGCCCCAGGGCATCGGCCTGGCGCTCGTCGTCACGGCTGTAGGAGGCCAGGAGCAACCCGGCTCCGAGTCCGCCCAGGCCGCCCGCGACCGAGCCCCAGGTGCCGCCGTACTTGGCCCCGATGGCCGCTCCACCCAGGGAGGCCAGCCCGCCGATGACCATCTGCGAGCTCATGCGCGAGGCCGTGTGCCGCGCGTTCACATGGCCGATCTCGTGGCCCAGCAGCGCGGCCATCTCGGCCTCGTTGTCCACGTTGAGCAGGATGCCGCGCGTGCAGGCCACGGTCCCGCCGGGGAAGGCGTAGGCGTTGACGTAGTTGGCGTTGACCACGTGGAAGTTGTAGGGCATCTGCGGCCGGTGGGAGACGTCCGCCAGGGACCGTCCCACGCCGGACACGTAGTCGTTCAGCGAGGTGTCCAGGGTGGTCCCGTAGTCGTTGGACAGTTGCTGGGGCGAGGCCTGCTTGTCCATCTGGATCTCCTGCTCCTCGCTGACCAGCATGAACTGGCTCTGGCCGGTGACGGGGTTCTTGGCGCACCCGGCCACCCCCGCGGCGGCCAAGGTCATGGCCCCGGCCTTGAGAAATTCCCGCCGCGACGGACGGCGTCGCATATGTATCGGTTTCATGGTCGTCTCCCTGGGTTCGGTCTGGCCCAACGTACCGCAAACCCGCGGGCCTGTTCAACCCCGGCCACGGACCGGAAGAACGGAAGCGGGTGCTGTTGACACCCCCTCCGGGTTGGGACATCATCCCCTTAGCAACGCCATTTAACTACATTTTCGTAGGACAAGAATGCAAAAATTCCTGATAGTGAAAGCGGGCGGCACCTTTGCCGACTACGCCGCCGAGCGCGGCGATTTCGAGGATTGGACCGCGCGGGGCATGGCCCTTGAAAACGGCTCGTGGGTGAGCGTCAACGTGCAGGCCGGGGAACTTCCGCCCGATCCGGCGGACTTTGCGGGCGCCGTGATCACCGGCTCCCACGACATGGTCACGGACGACCTCTCCTGGATCGCGGACACGGCGGCCTGGGTACGCCGGGCGGTCCGGTCCGGGCTGCCCCTGTTCGGCATCTGCTTCGGACACCAGCTCATGGCCGACGCCCTGGGCGGCCGGGCCGACTACCACCCGGACGGGGTGGAGATCGGCACCGCGGACATCACCCGCACCCGCGCCTCCGGGGACGATCCGTTGTTCCGGGGGTTGCCCGAGGTCTTTCCGGGCCACGTGACCCACGCCCAGACCGCGCTGAAGCTGCCCGAGGGCGCGGCGTTGCTGGCCACGGGCTCGCACGACCCGCACCAGGCCTTCCGCGTGGGCGAGTCCGCCTGGGGGGTGCAGTTCCATCCCGAGTTCGACGCGCCCGCCATCCGCGAATACATCGCCCGGCGCGAAGCGGAGCTCCGTGGGCAGGGCCGCGACGTGGCCGCCATCCGGGCCACGGTGCGCGACACGCCGCAGTCCGCCTCGCTGCTGAAGCTGTTCGCGGCCTACTGCCGGGCCCGCTAATTCTCTTCCCCGTCGTGCCAGTAGTCCTCGGCATACAGTTCACGAAGGGCCTTTTCCAGCTTTGGAACGATGTCCGTGTTCTTCACGTTGAGGTAGTGGTATAGGGGAAGCTCGTACACGGGCGGATCCAGCCTGCGGATACGGGCATACCGCGCCTTGTCTTTGCGGAAGATGGCCTCGGCGCTGGGTTGGCCCGCCAGGGCCAGGTCGATGCGTCCCTCCAGGAGCATCCTGAACAGGATCTCGTAGTTGTTGACCTTTTCCAGAGGGAGCCCGGCCATGGCTTTCTCGGCCCAGAGGACCCCGCGCACCGCTTCCACCCGCAGGCTCTGCAGCAATTCCGGCCGGTAGCCCCCGACATCCTGCCCCTTGACCACATAGGCCGCATCAAACAGATCCAGGAGCCTGACGTCCACCCGCACCAGGGTGGGGAACTTCTTTTCCAGGCCGTAGATACGGCCGACGTCGCCGTTGATTTCGCCTTCTGCGGCCAGGACCAGGGACCGCTTCTCCGGCAGAGGTACGAACTCAACGAGCAGACCGGCCCGGCTGTAGACCGCCTTCAGCCTATCCCTGGCCAGCTCATGAGTGGACCACGGCGCGTACCCGATGCGGTACGTCCCACGGGCCAGAACTCGCGTACCAAAAGACATGCTTAGCGCAGCGCACACGGCAACGAGCAGAATGAAGCCGGTTACCGACTCGGGCTAATTCCCGCCCTCGTCGTGCCAGTAATCCTCGGCGCGCAGTTCGCGCAGGGCCTCCTCAAGCCGAGGGACGATGTCCGCGTTTTTCGTGTTGAGATAGTGGTAGAACGAGGTCCGGAACACGAGCGGCTCCAGCCGCCGGATGCGGCCGTAGCGCCTGGGGTCGTGGCTGAAGATTTCTTCGGCGCTGAGCCGGCTGGACAGGGCGATGTCGATGCGCCCCTCCAAGAGCATGGCGAACAGGGCCTCGTACGTCTTGACCGATTCCATGGGCCGCCCCTTCATGATCTTTTCGGCCCAGACCACGCCCCGCAGCGCGCCCACCTTCATGACGTCGAGCAGGGCGTCGCGGAACCGGCCGATCTCCTGCCCCTTGACCACGTAGGCCGCCCCATTGAAATCCAAGAGCTTGACGTCCACCCGGACCAGGGACGGGTAGCGTTTTTCCAGGCCGTAGATCCGCCCGGCGTCCCCGTCGATGGCGCCCTCCACGGCCAGGTACAGGGAGCGCTTCTGCGGCAGAGGCAGGAATTCCACGGGAATCCCGGCACGCGCGTAGGCCATTTCCAGACGGTTCTTGGACTCCAGGGAAATCATCGCGCCCGGGACGTAGCCGATGCGGTAGGGCCCCCGGGCCTGGCCCGGGACCGCCCACGAAAGGCACAGCGCCGCGCATGCGGCAGCAAGCCAGAAAAAGCGGGTAACGGCCCCGGAACGGGCCGTATGGCGGGGGAGGGCTCTCATTGACATACCACATAGCACGAGCGTGTCGAATCGGGAAAGCTCTTCCCCGGGGCAGGATCTCGCGTTCCCGGCAACGGGTCGGTTACTGCCCGGCTTCGTCGTGCCAGTAATCCTCGGCGCGCAGTTCGCGCAGGGCCTTCTCAAGCCGAGGGACGATGTCCGCGTTCCGGATATTGACGTAGTGGTAGAAAGGCACGTGGTACACGGGCGGTTCCAGCTCGCGAATCCGGGCGTACCGGGCCCTGTTGGTGCGGAAGACGTCCTCGGCGCTGCGCCGGCTCCCCAGGGCCAGATCAATGCGTCCCGCCAGGAGCATCCCGAACAGGGTTTCGTAGGTGTTGACCTGTTCCAGTCGACGCCCGTCCATGATCTTCTCGGCCCAGAGCACGCCGCGCACCGCCCCGGCCCGCAGGGTCGCGAGCAATTCGGGCCGGTAATCCCCGATCCGCTGTCCCTTGATCACGTAGGCCACACCGACCAGGTCCATGAGCTTGACGTCCACCCGCACCAGGGTGGGGAACTTCCTTTCCAGGCCGGGGATGCGCCCGACGTCCCCGTCGATGACGCCGTCCACCGCCTGGACCAGGGACCGCTTCTGCGGCAGGGGCACGAACTCCACGGCCAATCCGGCCCGCCCGTAGACCGCCTCCAGCCGGTTCCTGGCCTCCACGTGAATCCGGGCGCCCGGGGCGTAGCCGATGCGGTACGGCCCTCGGGCCGGGCTCGGGGCCGCGGATGACAGGCACCACGCCGCGATGACGAGCAGGACGAAACGGGCCACGGGGCCGAAACGCGGTCTATGGAACAGTACGGTTCTCATTATCTCCCCTATAGCACGAATCCGCCGAATCGGGCAAAGGGCCCCGGCGACGGACGCCTCCCCCCCCCTCTCCGGAGCGGCCGACTTGCCCAATCGTGCGTGGCCGGGTACACGGGAGGCATGAAGCGCGTCCTCATCCCCCTGCTCGTGGCCTGCCTGTTCATGCTGCTCGGCTACGCCATGAGTCAGCCCAACCAGGTGGCTTTCTGGAACAACATGGAGGTCACGGTCACGGCCTACAACTCCACCCGCGCCCAGACCGACGGCAACCCGCACCGCGCCGCCTGGAACAACCGCTTACGGCCCGGCATGAAGGCCATCGCGGTCTCCCGCGACCTGATCAAGCTCGGCCTGGACAACCAGGCCGAGGTCTGGATCGAGGGTTTCGGCGGCCCCTACCTGGTCATGGACAAGATGAACCGGCGCTACAAGCGGCGTATCGACATCTACTTCGGCAAGAACGTCCGCGCGGCCCGCGAGTTCGGCCGCCGCAAGGCGCGGATATACTGGCGCTGACGCCCTCACCCCCCCCACAAAAAAAGGCGGCCCATCCCCAAGGACGGACCGCCGCACCCGCTGTTTCGCGGCACGAAAAACCCTAGGATTCCCTGTACCCGTCCAGGTCCGGCGCGGTCATGGTCGCCACGAACTCGACGATCTCGTACTCGGCCACGCCCTCGATCAGGAACGGGTCTTCCTTGATGATCTCCTCCACCTCGGCCCGCGACCCGGCCCGGGCGATGATCGCCCCGCCCGTGCGCGGCTCCTGCCGCCCGGAAAACAGGAAATTCCCGGAGGCGTAATACTTGGCGAGATACTCCCGGTGCGGCGGAATAAGCCGGTCGATTTCCGAGAGGGATTTCACATAGGTCAGACTGAGAATAAACATGGGATAACTTCCTGTTTTAAATAATATTATGCCTGCATATACATGCACTCCCCCGCCGACAGGCGGGCGAGGGGGGTGCAGGGGGCCTTGCTCCCTGCCGGGGGCGCGTCGGGTCTTAGGCCGAGCGTGCTCGGTCTTAGAGCCGTCGACAGCAGCGATAGGGCAGCGCCTTGCCCGTCGGAGACGCCCGCCCGGCGAGGGCCTCCCCGGAGGGCCCGCCGGAGGCTTTCCCTATACCAGAAACTTGCCGGTAACCGACTCGGGGTTGGCGATGATCTCCTCGGGGGTGCCGGAGGCCACGATTTGGCCGCCGTGTTCGCCGCCGCCCGGGCCGAGGTCGATGACGTGGTCCGAGGCCATGATCACGTCGGTGTTGTGTTCGATGACGATGACCGTGGCGTTCTTGTCCACCAGGGCGTGGAGCACGCGGATGAGCTTGCCGACCTCGTGCATGTGCAGGCCGGTGGTGGGCTCGTCCAGAATGTAGAGCGCGCCGGGAAGGCTGCGTTTGCCGAGCTCGCGGGATATCTTGATGCGCTGGGCCTCGCCGCCGGACAGGGTGGTGGCGGGCTGGCCGAGACGGACGTAGTCCAGCCCCACGTCGGCGAGCACGTCGAGCTTGCGCATGAGCGCCGGGTGGTTGGAGAAGAACTCGCGCGCCTGGCGCACGGTCATGTTCAGCACGTCGGCGATGTTCTTGCCCCGGTATTCGACCTCCAGGGTCTGGGCGTTGTATCGTTTGCCCTTGCAGGTCTCGCAGGTCACGTAGACGTCGGGCAGAAAGTGCATTTCGACCCGGATCTGGCCGTCGCCCTTGCAGGCCTCGCAGCGCCCGCCCTTGACGTTGAAGGAGAAGCGGCCCGGCTGGTAGCCGCGCGTGCGCGACTCCTTGGCCCCGGCGAAGATCTTGCGGATCTCGTCGAATATCTTGGTGTAGGTGGCCGGGTTGGAGCGCGGAGTCCGGCCGATGGGCGACTGGTCGATGGAGATGACCTTCTCGATTTTGTCGATCCCCTGGATACCGCCGATCTTTCCGGGATCGTTGGCCTTCTGGCCCTGGTGCAGGAGCAGGTGTTTGTACAGGGAGTCCATGACCAGGGACGACTTGCCCGAGCCGGATACGCCGGTCACGCAGGTCATGACCCCGAGCGGGATGTCCACGTCCAGGTCCTTGAGGTTGTTGGTCTGGACCTTTTTGAGGGTAATGTGCCCCGTGGGTTTGCGGCGGCTCTCGGGCGGGGCGATGAACAGGTCGCCGCGCAGATACTTGCCGGTCAGGGTGTCGGCCTTGAGCAGGTCGGGGACCTTGCCCTGGAAGACGATCTCGCCGCCGAGCCAGCCCGAACTGGGGCCGATCTCGATGACGTGGTCCGCCTCGCGGATGGTCGGCTCGTCGTGCTCGACCACGAGCACGGTGTTGCCGCGCGACTGCAAGGAGCGCAGGGTGTCGAGCAGGCGCTGGTTGTCGCGCGGGTGCAAGCCGATGGACGGCTCGTCGAGCACGTAGGTCACGCCCACCAGGCCGGAGCCGAGCTGGGAGGCCAGGCGGATGCGCTGGGCCTCGCCGCCCGAGAGCGTGGCCATGTTGCGGCCCAGCGACAGGTATTCGAGCCCTACGTTGACCATGAAGCCGAGGCGGTGGGTCAGCTCCTTGAGCAGCGGCTCGGAGATGAGCGTGTCGTGGCCGGAAAACTTCAGGTCCTGGAGCCAGTCCAGGGCGCGCTGGATGGACATGGAGGTGAACTCGACCATGTTCTTGTCGGCCACGCGCACGGCCAGGGCCTCGGGTTTGAGGCGCGCGCCCTCGCAGGACGGGCAGGGGCGCGATTGTTGGAAGCGCGCGGTCCAGTGGTCCCAGACGCCCGCCTGCTCGCGGCCGTATTCGAGGATGGGCACCACGCCGGGCCAGTCCGTGTCGCGGTCGCCGTAGAAGAGCGCGGCCCAGGCCTGGTCCGAAAACCGGTCCAGGGGCGTGTCCAGGGTGAAGCCGTGCCGGGCGCCGAGCTTCTTGAGCCGCGGGCCGTACTGGCGCTGACGGGTGGCGTTGTTCCAGGGGATGACGCCGCCCTCGTTGAGGGACAGCCCCTTGTTGGGCGCGATCAGGTCGGGCTCGAAGTACTCCACGGAGCCGATGCCGTTGCAGGTCGGGCAAGCCCCCTGGGGCGAGTTGAAGGAAAAAAGCTGCGGGGTCAGGCGCGGCATGGAGATCTTGCACGACGGGCAGGTGGACAGGGTGGACATGAAGGTGTCGCCCGCGTTGTCGCCGCCGACCACCGAGACGATCATGCGCTCATCGCCCTTTTCGAGCGCCAGCTCCACGGAGTCGGCCAGCCGCTTCTTGATGCCGTCCTTGATGACCAGGCGGTCCACCACCAGATCGATGGTGTGCTTCTTGTTCTTTTCCAGCTCGGGCACTTCGTCCAGGGAGTACAGTCGGCCGCCCACGCGCACGCGCACGAAGCCGTCCTTCTTGAGCTTGGCGAACAGGTCCTTGTGCGTGCCCTTCTGGTGCTCGACCAGTGGGGCCAGGAGCATGAACCTGGTGCCCTCCTCCATGGCCATGACGGTCTGAACGATCTCGTCCGTGGTCTGGGCCTCGATGGGCTTGCCGCAGGACGGACAGTAGAACTTGCCCAGCCGGGCGAAGAACACGCGCAGGAAGTCGTAGACCTCGGTCACGGTGCCCACGGTGGAACGCGGGTTGCGGGTGGCGGTCTGCTGCTCCAGCGAAATGGCCGGGGAGAGCCCCTCGACCTTGTCCACGTCCGGCTTGTCCATCTGGGGCAGGAACTGGCGGGCGTAGGCGGACAGCGATTCGACGTAGCGGCGCTGGCCCTCGGCATAGACGATGTCGAACGCCAGCGTGGACTTGCCCGACCCGGACGGGCCGCAGACCACCACCAGCTTTTCGCGGGGGATGTCCAGGGTCAGGTCCTTGAGGTTGTGGTGCCGGGCGCCTTCTATATGAATGGATTTGGAGTCGGTTTTGCTCATCGGGGGAGAGTAACCATTCCTGGGAGCAAGGCAAGCGTCGAAGAAGGAACAATCAGGTCCGGAACGAACCATACCAGAACGGTTGACGGGCTGGCCCATCCCGGACATTATGACCACCATGGCACAATCAAACACCCTCGGCACCCTGCTTGACCTCGTGGCCCAATTGGAAGACGCGGCCTACGGCTTTTATGCGAAACTCCGGGAACGCTGCCCGGACAACCCCGAGGTCGCCGAGCTTCTGGTGGCCATCATGGAGGACGAACTTCTCCATGCCCGCGTGATCCAGGACATCACCGAATCCCTGCCCGCGTTCCAACGCCGGACGTCCGTTCCGCCCGACCTCATCGAGCGGTTGGAACAGACCCTGGACAGCCTTCGGGGCCGGGACGAAGAGCTCTTCGAATCCACGGACGCCACCTGCTCGGCCATCGAGAAGATGGAGTCCCTGGAATTCGACGTGGTCCTGTCCTTCATCAACATCCCGGAGTTCGAATACGACTCCGCCGCAGGCTATGTGCGCAATCAGGCCGTGGACCACACGAACAAGGTCTACCGGCTGCTCCGCTCCCTGGGCTGAGCCGTCCGTCACGCGATCGCCTCTTTCGCGGCCCGCTCTTTACACCCCGGTCGGCAGCGCGTATAGCCCGTAATAGACAATACTGCCAAACCCGTCGCGAGACGGGGACGGAAAGCCACGGGCCTCATGCAGGCAGCCGGGTTGCCGACGTTCCCACCGACATCCGCGCCCCTCACCCGATCACGGCCTTCCCCAAGGAGAACGCATGGGCGACACCCATTCCGCCGGAAACGGCATACATAGCGGCAAGAACCGCAACGGCCAGGGCATGGTCAAAGTCTCCCCCTATATGGTCATTCCCTCGCGGGTAGGGGGCTTTTCCCTGTACCTGAAGCAGGGCGGCAAGCTCGTCCTGTACGCGGAAAAGGGCGAACTCTTCACCGACGAGCACAAGCAGCGCCTCGGCCTGCTCGGCGTGGACCACCTCTATGTCCGCGTCTCGGACTACGACTATTTCACCCGATACGTGCAGGACAACATCCTGGAACTCATGGACGACGAGGCCATTCCCGTGGGCGAGCGGGCTCGCGTCTGGAGCGACGCCACCGCGTCCCTGGCCCGGGAGGCCTTCGACCGCTCCCTGCCCGCGCCCGTGGACAAACGGCGTTTCCAGCGCATCCGTTCGCTCATCGCCGACTCGCTCAAGTTCCTGTCCCGCGAGGACGCCCTCAAGGAGCTTTCGCGATTCATCCGCGAGGGCGAGGAGATCTTCCACCACGGCATCGGGGTCATGGTCCTGACGGTGACCACCCTGTGCTCGTTCATGAAGGAGGACTCCGATCTCCTGGTCGCCGTGGGCATGGGGGCCATCCTCCACGACATCGGCAAGCTGGAGTTGCCGCAGGAAATCTTCCACAAGAAGTTCGACTCCCTGAGCCGCGCGGACATGGACCTGGTCAAGTCCCACCCGGCGCTCGGCGTGGGCGTGTGCTCGGCCCTGCCCCTGCCCCAGGAGACGCTGCAATGCATCCTCTTCCACCACGAGCGCGAGGACGGCCTGGGCTACCCCTCGGGGGCCACGGGGCCGATGCTGCCGTCCTACGTCAAAGCGCTCATCCTGTGCAACGAGTACGACAACCTCACACGCGGCCGCGGGGGACGCCGGTTGACCCCGTTCGAGGCCCTGGCCAGGATCAAGTCCATGCGCAGCGCGTACGATATGGATATGCTCCGGCGGCTCATCGAGGTGTTGGCCAAGGCCGACCTTACTTCTTAAGCCTGCGGCTCCCCTTGAAGAGAGCAACAAAGAAGGCCGCCCTTTGGGGCGGCCTTCTTTTTTGCGTGAACGGGGAAGAGGGGAAGAGAAAATGCGCGGTTGCACCGCTGAGAGCCGCTTTGCGGGCGGAGCCCGCTCGCTCCGGGACGCGCCTGCGACGCGGGAGAGCCGGTGAAGGGGTTGCACCCCTTCAACCTCCGAGAGCCGCTGTGCGGGGCTGAAGCCCCACACAATTCTCCCTGCCCTCCCGGCGGGGTCCGTTTTTTTGCTGGCCCAAAAAAATAGACGAAAAAAAGGGCCTTGGAGTGTTGGACGGCCGCCCGGAGATCGGGGGATAAGAAGCTGATCGATTCGGGTCGGCTCCCGATTCGAGGCTCGCTACGCTCGCTGCGAATCGAAGAGCCGCCGCCCCGAATCGTCAGCTTCTAACCCCCCGATCAAGGGCTCGTTTGGGTGCGGGGAAGAGGTGAGGCGGGACGCGGCAGGACGTGCCACGGCGCGGGGCGGGGCGGGGAGAGCCGCTGTCGGACGCGGGCGTCCGAATCGCTCCAGGGGTCGCCGTAAGGTGTTCCTTGGGCCTTTTGCCAGGCCGAATGCAGGAGGCCGATCCACTCTGCCGCAAAGCGCGGCTAACTCTCGACGCATAGCCTCTTCCGCCATCCCTTCGCAGCAAGCCACTCCCCACAGACGCAGGACAGCAATCGGAAGCGGACCCTAGAGCCCGTCCCCGGGGGCGAAGCGCAGGCCGGATCGCGTCTGCGCAGCAGACCTTCGATCCGGCCAGCGAAAGCCGCCTACGGGCTCTTGGGTCCGCTTCCGCGCGTTCGCACCGCAGCGCAGTTTTTGCTTCCTTTTTTCTGCGCCAGCAAAAAAGGAAGTCGCCGTAAAGGCGAAATCATTAAGTAAGGAGAACAGCCAAAAGCCCGGACGCGAATGCGCGGCCACTCCCCCGAGCTCAACAAGGCCCGCCGCCAGGCGAACCGCCACAACCCCGACGCGGATGCGCGGCCAATGTATCGAGCACAACAAGCAACATCCAGGCGTACTACGTAAACCTGACCGCGAATGCGCGGACAACCCTCGGCACATGCCTTCTGACGCCAGGCTCTTCGCAGCAACCCACTCCCCACAGACGCAGAACAGCAATCGGAAGCGAACCCTAGAGCCCGTTCCCGGCGGCGAAGCGCAGGCCGGATCGCGTCTGCGAAGCAGACATCCATCCGGCCAGCGGAAGCCGCCTACGGGCTCTTGGGTCCGCTGCCGCGCGCCCGCACCACAGCGCAGTTTTTGCTTCCTTTTTTCTGCGCCAGCAAAAAAGGAAGTCGCCGTAAAGGCGAAATAAACAAGTAAGGTGGACAGCCAAAAGCCCCGACGCGGATGCGCGGCCAATGTATCGAGCACAACAAGCCATATCCAGGCGTCCCACGCAAACCTTATCGCGAATGCGCGGGCAATTCTCGGTGCCCGACTTCTTACGTCGGACTTTTCGCAGCAAGCCACTCCCCACAGGCGCAGGACAGCAATCGGAAGCGGACCCTAGAGCCCGTCCCCGGCGGCGAAGCGCAGGCCGGATCGCGTCTGCACAGCAGACATCCATCCGGCCAGCGAAAGCCGCCTACGGGCTCTTGGGTCCGCTTCCGCGCGTTCGCACCGCAGCGCAGTTTTTGCTTCCTTTTTTCTGCGCCAGCAAAAAAGGAAGTCGCCGTAAAGGCGAAATCATTAAATAAGGCGGACAACCAAACGCCCGGACGCGAATGCGCGGCCATCCCCCCGAGCACAACAAGGCCCGCCGCCAGGCGATACGCACCCACCGCACAAAACCCATTTGCCTTTTCGTCGGGCGGAGGCTAGACAGCCTCCATGGCTTCCCCGTCTCGTCGAAGACCCCGGAAAAGAGTCTGCCCCCCTCCCCCGCAATGGTCCGAGCGGACCTACGTGCGCATCGCCCCGAGCGACATCGGGCTCTTCCGCTTCCTGCTGGAAGGCTACGACAACCTCGGCGTATTCACCGTGGTCAACAAGTTCAAGGGGATTCTCCTGCTCCGCTACAGCCCGCACCTGGCCCGCGAGGTCCGCATGTTCCTCAGGGCTGCGGCCACCGAGATGGCCGTGGAAATCCTGCCCGCTCCCCTGCAAGAGCCCTGATCCCGCCCCCTTCCCCAGTACGATAAAAGGCTCGGATGCAGTATCGCGCGGGGGGCCTTTCATTGCAGCGTGGATATCCTGCGTGAAAAGGAAAGGCCCGCGCGGAAAAGGTGCGGATGGCCCGCCATCGGCAGCCGCCCTATTTGAGCCCAATGATGCCGCGCTGGCCTATCGTCTTGATGAAGGCGGTCACCGCCAGCTCCGCCTCGCGGAGTTGGACCTCGTAGGTCTCGGCAAAGGCCTGGGCAATGCCGCGCACGGACCGCTCGCCGTCGATATGGCGCCAGACAAAGGTGCCCATCTCGTCGAGCTCCACGGTCTTGGTCATGGGCCTGCCGTCCCACAGGCCGACCTTGTCGGCCAACCTGCCGAACCACGGCTTGATGGCCAGTGGATAGGCCAGCCGGACCAACCCGTCGGGCAGCTCGGTGACCTCCACGGCCGCGTTGCGCACCGGGATCATGCGCAGGGCCTCGGCGCGGGATATGGTCGGCTCAGGCCGTTTCTTCCGGAACAAGGGTAAAGCTCCCGCAGATGTCGTTGAACGTGGCCTCGGCCAGGGAGACGGTGCCCTCGGCCGTGACCGCCAGCACGGCGTTGCCCGCGTCCGGAGTCCAGGCCCGGCCACAGGTCAGGATCTCCCGGCGCAGGACCTTGCGCAGCATGGAGGTCTTGGCCGCTCCCCGCCAGTCGACCCGGCCGGGGCCGTTGTCCACGGCCACGGTCTTGGGCGGCGCGTGGGCCAGCCGGTCCCGGCACCACGCCTCCAGCGTGGTCCCCTTGAGCAGGACCGAGGCCGGGGCGAAGCGCTCGAAGTCGAGACGGAGGCCCGGCCCCTTGCCCGTGTCCGCGCGTCCCCCGCGTTTGCCCGAGGCGGGCCGCCACCAGGCCACCCGGTAGTGGCCGGGCCGGAAAGAAAAGGTGTCCAGGACGAAATCGGCGGGCACCCGCGCGGCCAGACCGAACATGGCCCACGGCACGGTCTTGCCCCCGGAGAAGTCACGCAGGGTGGACAGGACCCCGGCGGCCGCGGGTTCGTCGTCCCCGGTACGGATGAAGAACTGGATCAGGCAGGCCAGGCCGGTGCCGGGGTGGTGCAGGGCCGCGCCCAGCCCCCGGTTTCCGTCAGACCGCCAGAGAAAACTCCTGGCGCGCAGGCCGGACTCGGCCAGCCGGTCCACGGCCTCGGCCCAGGCGGCCGGAATCTCGTCCGGGTCCGCCGCGCGTACCGCGGCGTTCTTGTTGCCCCTGGTCAGTTTCCGGAGATGCTTGTCAAAGGAGAAGCTCCCGCGGACACGGTTCCACTTGAGCTCGCAGACCGGCCCGAGGGAGTCCGCCAGGAGGAGCCCGTCGCGCTCGATGGCCGTGGGCTCCCAGCCGGAGGGCGCGGCCAGTCCGATCCCGTTCCAGGCGAAATCGGCCATGCTAGCGGGGCACGTAGGCGTCCAGGGAGCCGATCTTGGTCGTGCCCGTCTTGTCCATGGGGCCCTCGTGCTTGGCCTTGTAGCACTCGTATTCCTCGTTCATGTAGGTCTCCTGGGTCATCTTGATGGACACGCCGGGCCGGATTTCCTTGTCGCGGCTCCACATGAGCACCAGCGAGACGCGCCCGCCATTGCCGTCCTGAAAGCTCCACTCCCAGGCGATGACGTTCTTGAAAGCGTCGCCCAGGTACTTGTCCGGCTTGCCGAAATCCGCCTCGTAGCGGCTGTAGAGCCGATTGAAGAACCCCTGGTCGCGGTCGTTGAACTTGAGTTTGATGCGCACCAGGCGGCTGTTGCCCAGGCAGTTGCCGAAGGACAGGCTGCCGCCGCGCACGCCGGGCAGGTTCTCGGGCTTGAGCAGGGCCTCGGACAAAAACGGCGCGTCGGACACCGGAATGGCCTTTTCCCCGCGGCAATACGCCTTGTAATTCTCCACCGGGTCGCCCAGAGTGAACCCGGCCAGGGTGGTGGGAAACCCCTGGGCAGCCAGGGCGGGCGTCGCGAAGAGTGCCGCCAGGGCCAGGAACAGGAAACATGCTCTTCTCATTATCCATCGCCTTTGTTTGTATTAGGGCTTGTCCGCATTGTGTACAGCCCTTATGGTTAAACGAGATCATGGCGGTTGGCAAAGGAATAGGCGACAAACAGGGAAGGAAGGATGCAAACCGAACCGGTCATGCCCGCATGGCGGCCGTTCCTATACTACGCGCTGGCCGTGATCGGCGGTGCGGTCTATGGCGGCCAGGTCTGCCCGTTCATGGACCGGCTCCCGGCCTGGGAGCTCGGCCTGGTCCTGCTCGGCCCCCTGGCCCTGGCCTGGGGAGTGCGGCCCGGCTTGCAGCGCCGCCGGGTCGACCGGGCCCGTCCCCTGCGCCAGTCCCTGCGCCAGTTCCAGCTCGAACTGAGCCTGTTCGTCCTGGCCGGGCTGGGGGCAGCCGTGATCCTGCGCGTCCTCTACGGCTTCCCGCTGCTGCTGAGCGGGTCCAAGCTGGTGCTGGGCATCTTCACCGTGGGGCTCTTCGCCGGGCTGGACATGGCCCTGGCCCGCGAGCGGCTGGTCATCCGCCGCGCCCTGTCCGGGGACGCCTCCTACGTGCCGCCCAACCGGCTCATCACCATGACCCGCAAATTCTCGCTGGTGGCCATCCTCATCCTGCTCCTGAGCACGGCCATCATCCTGCTGGTCATCATCCGCGACCTCGGCTGGCTGGCCACCCAGGAACTGAACCTCGACACCCTGGGCATGCTCGGCCGCTCGGTCCTGGTGGAAATCCTCTTCGTCATGGGCTTTCTCATCCTCATGGTCGTTAACCTGGTGGTCTCCTATGCCAGGAACATGCGCATGATCTTCGACACCCAGACCGGGGTGCTCGAAAACGTCAGTCGAGGCGACCTGTCCCGGCGGGTGCCGGTGACCACCTCGGACGAACTCGGGGTCATCGCCGGGCACACCAATACCATGATCGCCGGCCTGCGCGAGGGCATGCACATGCGCGAGGGGCTGAAGATCGCCCATGAGGTCCAGCAGCATTTCCTGCCCAGGAAGGCCCCGGAGATGCCGGGGCTGGACATCGCGGGCGCGAGCCTGTTCTCGGACGAGACCGGCGGCGATTTCTTCGATTTCATCGAGTGCGACCCGGACGGCTGCGGCCGGCTGGCCGTGGCCGTGGGCGACGTCTCGGGCCACGGCATCGGCGCGGCCCTGCTCATGACCGCGGGCCGGGCCGTCATCCGCCAGAACGCGACCACGCCGGGCTCCACGGCCGGGAGCGTCCGCCGGACCAACCGGCACCTGAGCCGGGACATCGGCGACACGGGGCGGTTCATGACCCTGTTCCTCATGGTCATGGACCCGGCCGAGGAAAGGATCACCTGGGTCAACGCGGGCCAGCAGCCGCCCCAGTTCTACGACCCGGCCACGGACGCCTTCACCGAGCTCAAGGGCGAGGACATCCCGCTCGGGGTGGAGCCGGACTGGGACTACCACGAGCGGTCCATGGACATGCCCGGCCCGGGGCAGATCCTGTGCATCTGCACGGACGGCGTCTGGGAGGCGCACAACCCGGACGGGACCATGTTCGGCGTGGACCGCCTGCGCGGGCTCATCCGCGACAACCGGGACCGGAGCGCGCAGCAGATCCTGTCGGCCATCAGCGGACAGGTTGTCGAATTCGCCGGGACCGGCAGGCTTGAGGACGACCTGACCCTGGTGGTCGTCAAGGGCGTGGCGCGCCGACAGGTGCGACCCGGTGCCGCTTTTTCGACGAGCACGTGATAATTGCACACTGATTCCTGATTCCGCTTGTTTCCGAACGCCCTAGACTATATGATCAGAATGAACGAATCCAGCACGTTCGAACAGAAAGGAAGGCAATGAACAAACCGGAACGACTCATTTCGCTGCCGTTCTCGAAATCCCTTGAGATCAGCTACAAGAGCCTGAAGGTCCGTTTCTTCCGCTCCATGATCACGGTTTCCAGCCTGGTCCTGGCCGTTTCGTTCCTGAGCTTCGTCCTGGCCAACCTGGACATCGCCACGGGCATACTCCTGCACGGTGGCCGGGAGGCGGCCAGGGCGCTCTCCCAGGCGGGCTACGACGTGGACCTGGCCCAGGGCGCGGTGGCCATGTCGGCCAAGGAGCGCTGGATCGTCATCCTGTCCCTGCTGGTCTGCACCGTGGGCATCGTCAACGCCCAGCTCATGTCCGTGACCGAGCGGTTCTCCGAGATCGGGGTCATGAAGTGCCTGGGCGCCCTGGACTCCATGATCCTGCGTCTCTTCCTGCTGGAGGCTGCCATGCAGGGCTTGGCCGGGGCCTTTGCGGGCGCGATTCTGGGCTGCCTGTTTTCCCTGCTGACCGGGGCCGTGCGCTTCGGCTTCGCCGCCCTGGCAAACCTGCCGGCCGCCTCCCTGCTCGGCTCCATGGGGCTGGCCACCCTGGCGGGCTGCGGCCTGAGCCTCCTGGGCGTGCTCTATCCCGCATGGCTGGCGGCGCGCATGGATCCCATCAAGGCCATCCGGGCGGAACATTGAGGATAGTTTATGAGTGACGAAAAACGCACCATCGTCCGCGTCATCGGCGTAAGAAAGACCTTCACCATGGGCAAGGTCGAACTTGAGGCCCTCAAGGGCGTGGACCTCGAGATCTTCGCCGGGGAATACATCTCCATCATGGGGCCGTCGGGCTCGGGCAAGTCCACCCTGTTCAACATGATCGGCGGGCTGGACAAGCCCACCGAGGGCAAGGTCTTCATCGACGAGGTGGACATCTCCCAGTTGGACGCCTTCGAGCTGGCCTGGCTCCGCAACCGCAAGATCGGCTACATCTTCCAGACCTTCAATCTCATCCCGGTGATGACCGCGCTCGAAAACGTCACCCTGCCCATGACCTTCGCGGGCATGAACGCGGACGACGCCCAGGACAAGGGCATCGAGCTGCTCAAACTGGTCGGCCTGGGCGAGCGCTTCCAGCACAAGCCCCTGGAGCTGTCCGGCGGCCAACAGCAGCGCGTGGCAGTGGCCCGGTCGCTGGCCAACGACCCGGCCATCGTCCTGGCCGACGAACCCACCGGCAACCTGGACCTGTCCACGGGCGAGGAGATCATCGAACTGTTGCAGATGCTCTCCCAGGAGCGCGGGGTCACGGTCATCTCGGCGACCCACGACTACAAGATGCTCAACGTGTCCGACCGCGTGGTCTGGGTGCGCGACGGCCAGGTGGACCGCATCGAGAAGCGCGAGGAACTGGACATCTCCATCGGCGGCATCGGCGAAAAGCTGACCGGCCACAGGGAACCCGGAGCGTAGGCATGACCCGGCGCGGCCCGCATGTTTCAACCGCCCTCACGGCCCTTCTCCAGGCGCTCATCCTGGTCCTGGCGGCCTCCGGCCCGGCCCTGGCCGACGGTGCGGCGTTCCTGCGCGCCCTGAGCGCGCTGGGCGACCGTTCGCCGGGCAGCGCGGGCGTGGGCCGGGCCGCGGACATGGTCGAGGCCGAGTTCAAGCGGCTGTTCCCGGACGGGGCCGTGGGCCGCCAGTCCTTCCACCTGCCCGTGCAGGTCCAGGAGGGAGCGAGCCTGACCGTCCCGGCCACAGGGCACGTGGAGCCCCTGCGCCAACTGCGGGCCAACGCCCTGTCCCCCGGCGCCGTGGCCCCGCCCGGCATCGACGGGCCGCTGCTCTACGCGGGCAACGGGCGCGTGGCCGACTTCGACGGGCTGTCCGTCCAGGGGGCCGTCGTCCTCATGGACATGGACTCCGGCAAGAACTGGAACAACGCGGCCATGCTCGGCGCGCGCGCCCTGATCTTCGTGGGCGTGGGCGGCGACGGCGGACCAGACCCGAGGCCGCGCTTCAGCGACAAATTCGAGCTCACCCCGGTGGACTTCCCGATCTTCTGGATTTCCCGCGAGCGGGCGAAGGCCCTGTTCGGCGACGATTTCCGCGCCAAGGGGCCGCACGCCCTGGGCGCGGTCACCCTGACCTCCAAGGGCAAGTGGCGCAACGAGCGGCTGGAGAACGTCTACTGCCGCATCCCCGGCAGCGACCCGGAGCTGTCCAGCCAGACCGTGATCGTGGAGGCGTTCTACGACTCCACCGCCCTGGTGGAGGGCCAGTCGCCGGGGGCCGACGAGGGCGCGTCCATCGCCGCGCTCATGGACGTGGCCGAGAACCTGGCCGTCCACCGGCCCAAGCGCTCTGTGCTCTTCCTGGCCACGGCGGGCAAGTCCTCGGCACAGGCGGGCATGCGCGAATTCACCTGGGCCCTGGTGACCGATGGCACGGTCCTCAAGGCGCGGCGCAACGAGCTCAGGCGGCTGGTGGACGACACCGAGCGCACCCTGACCCTGCTCCGCTCGCCCGAGCCCCTTTCCCCGTCCAACCTGGCCGACCCGGCGGACGCGGCCCTGCTCAAGAAGGCGCTCAAGGCCGTGGTCCGCAACCGCGAGGACGACATTACCGGCGAGCTCATGCGCCTGCGCCTCCTGGCCGGGCCGCAGGACGGGGCCCGCGAGGACGGGCAGACCGCCGACCAGACGCGCATCCAGGCCCTGGCCGACGAGCGCATCCGCCTGAAGCGGCTGACCTGGATCAGCTCCACGGTGGACGACTATCCTCTGCCCCCCGAGGAGCGGGTCGCGCTCAGGCGGTTCTTCAAGCCCGCCGAGCGGCTGCGCTCGGCCGTACTCGCCGACGTCTCGGGCCAGCTCGGGGACATCGCCTCGGCCCGGGCCGTGCGCGACACCCTGGGCGAGACCTCCATCGCGGCCCACGTCTCGCTGTTCCTCTCCTCCCACGGCGACGGCCTGGGCGGGTTCGACCAGGGGTTCCTCATCGACCTCAAGCCCGACGTCAACAGGACCGGCTTCTTCCGGCCCCTGGACACCGTCATGAAGGGCGCGGTGGAGCGGCTGAAAAAGACCGACCAGGCCGTCGCGCACCTGTTCCGCGACACGCTCCGGCCCGGCAAGCGGGCTTGGCAGAGCTATCTGCCCGACCGGCCCGAGCTGGGCGGTGAGCCCATGGCCTTGGCCGGGCTGCCCGGCTTCACCCTGGCCACGGTCCACGACGTGCGCCCGACCTGGGGCACGCCCTACGACCGACCCGGCCGCGTGGACTTCGATTTCCTGGCCCGGCAGTCCCGGCTGGTCCGCGCCCTGGTCGGGGCCCTGGCCGACCAGCCCATCGCGGACGCGGGCAAACGGGACAAAAACCACTTCGTCACCCTGGAGGGCCGCGCCAACCTCCTGCGCAAGGGCGAGATCTTTCCGGACCGGCCCGGCACCGGCATGGTCGTCCTGGCCTTCCAGTGGCAGACCCGCAACTACGGCATGGTCGACACCCAGGGCGACTTCCGCATCCCCGGCCTGGCCAGCAAGAAGGTCAGCTACCACAAGGCCGTGATCGAGGCCTTCAAGTTCAACGACGAGACCGGCCTGGCCGACTGGGCCATCGACAAGCCCAAGACCGGCAAGGCCGCCTATCGCGTCAAGCTGTCCCGCGCCGTGCAGGCCACGGACCTGATCCTGTTCGCCTGCACCCAGACCACCCTGTTCGACATGTTCGACCCCCGGACTTTCAAGTACCTGTACCGGCCGACCCTCATCGACGGCCGCACCGAGGCCCCGCCCGTGAGCTACTGGTACAGCCGCATGGACACCCGCTCGTCCACCTTGGGCACCCTGTTCCTGGAGCCGGACACCCCGGTCAAGCTGACCCTGTCCGACACGGTCCTCGACAAGAAGGTCCTGCTGCTTAATGCGGACAAAGAGCACCCCAGCGGCCTGGGCTACGTCGCCCGCCGCTGGCCGGTCATCCCCCTGACCGAATTCCGGGCGGCCCGCGACATGTGGGCCCTGCTCGGCCCGCGCATCGACAACCTGGAAGAAAAGGGCATCGTCAACGACCGCATCCGGCTGCTGCGCCGGGAAGGCGACCGGGAACTGGCCGACGCCGTTCGCTACAAGGAGGCCAGGCAGTGGGACAAGTTCGTCGAGGCCTCCCGCGCCTCCCTGTCCAAGGCCAGCCGGGTCTACAACGACGTGGACAAGACCCAGCGCGACGTGCTCTTCGGAGTGCTCTTCTACGTGGCCCTGTTCGTGCCGTTCGCCTACTGCATGGAGCGCCTCTTCTTCTCGTTCGTGGACATCCGGAAACGGATCTCGGCCTTCCTCGGCTTCCTGGTCCTGATCATCGGGATCATCTACTTGGTCCACCCGGCCTTCCAACTGACCTATTCGCCGCTGGTGGTCATCCTCGCGTTCTTCATCCTGGCCCTGTCGCTATTGGTCTCAATGATCATCTTCTTCCGGTTCGAACGCGAGATGGTCGAGTTGCAGAAGCGCTCCTCCCACGTCAAGCTGACCGGGATCAGCCCCATGGCCGCCTTCGGCGCGGCCTTCGTGCTCGGCGTGGGCAACCTGAAACGGCGGCCCGTGCGCACCTTCCTGACCTTCGCCACGCTGGTCATCCTGACCTTCACGATCATGAACTTCACCACGGTCAAGTCCGTGCGCCAGGCCGGATGGGCCCGGTTCAACGACCACGCCTCCTATGACGGAGTCATGGTCAAATATCTGAACTGGCAGGACATTCCCATGGAAGCCTTGTCGGTCATGCGCAACGCCTTCGCCGGCACCGGGGTCGTGGCTCCGCGCGTCTGGTACGACACCGGGTTCACCTCCGACAAATCCCGCGCGCCGCTCATCCCGGTGGTCCGTGACGGCAAGGAGGCCCAGGGACGCGGGCTGATCGGCCTGTCCTGGCGCGAGCCGCAGGTCAGCGGGCTCGACCGCATCCTGGTCAAGGGCCGCTGGTTCAAAAAGGGCGAACGCCAGGTGATCATGCTGCCGCAGCGCATGGCCGACCGGATCGGGGCCGACCCGGACGACCCGAAGCGCAACAAGGTGGTCCTCTGGGGGCTGCCCCTGACCCTGGTGGGCGTGTTCAGCGACGAGGGGTTGCGCGACCACCCGGACCTCGACGGCGAGCCCATGACCCCCATCGTCTTCCCCAACCAGGCGGCCACCCAGCTCTCCGAAGTGGAGGCCGAGGCCATCGAGAACGGCGAGGACGTCATGGCCACCGAGTCCCGCTACCAGCACATCCCCGGCTTCGAGACCGTGATCGTCCCGGCCGAGGAGTTGCTGGCCCTGTCCGCCGGGCGGCTCAAGGGCATCGCCGTGCACCCCGACGCCGGGCACCGGGTGGGCGACGACCTGGGCGACCGCTTCGGCCTGCTCCTGTTCAAGGGCGGGCCGGAAGGGACCTCCCTCTATTTCGCCTCGGACGCGGTCAACTACTCGGGCGTGGCCAACATCCTGATCCCCCTGGCCATCTCCATCCTGATCGTGCTCAACACCATGATCGGCTCGGTCTACGAACGCCGGCCCGAGATCGCGGTCTACACCTCGGTGGGGCTGGCCCCGCCCCACGTGGCCTTCCTGTTCATCGCCGAGTCCCTGGCGTTTGCGGTCATTTCCGTGGTTGTCGGCTACGTCCTGGCCCAGACGTCCAGCGCCTTTCTGGCCGGGACGCCCCTGTGGGCGGGCATGACCGCCAACTACTCGTCCACCGCGGGCGTGGCCGCCATGGTCCTGGTCATCGGCGTGGTCCTGATCTCGGCCATCTACCCGGCCCGGGTGGCGGCCAACATCGCCATCCCGGACGTGAACAAGTCCTGGACCATGCCCAAGGCCGAGGGCGACCGCATGACCGTCATCCTGCCGTTCCTGATCAAGATGACCGAAATGACCTCCGCGGGGGGGTTCCTGCGCCAGTACTACCTGGCCCACCACGACGTGTCCCACGGGGCGTTCTGCACCGACGACATGCGCTGCAACTTCCTGGACCTGGGGATGGAGGAGGCGGCCACCGGCCTGGCCACCGGCGCCGGGCAGGACATTTCCCTGTCCGACGACCTGTGCTTCTCCCTGGACCTGCGCGTCTGGCTGGCCCCCTTCGACTTCGGCGTGCGCCAGAAGGTCAAGCTGGTCTTCTGCCCGTCGGACATCTACAAGGGATTCAGGCAGATCAAGGTGCTCATCGACCGCGAGGCGGGCGAGCTCAAGGCCTGGGAAAACCTCAACCGCAATTTCATCAACGACCTGCGCAAGCAGTTGCTCGCCTGGCGCTCCCTGGACGACGAGGCCGTGGCCTTCTACGCCGACGACCTGAACGCCGAACGGCAGCGGCAGGAGCGTGAGGAAGAAGAGGAGTTCAAGGCATGAACGGACGACTGAGGCTGCGCGCGCTGCTGACCGGGCTCGTCCTCGGCCTGGTCCTGTGCGTCTACACCCCGTACAACAACGCGGTCCTCGGCGGCGTGCCGCTGGGCGGGGGGCATTTCCCCCTGGCCCCGTTCTTCATCCTGGCCTGGCTGTTCCTCATCGACGCCGGGGTCGCGCGCCTGACCCGGCGGCCGCCCGTCCTCTCCGGGGTGGAGCTGCTGGTCGTCTGGCTGATGATGACCCTGTTCACGGCCATCGGCTACGCCGGGCTGAGCGAGACCTTTCTCGTCAACATCACCGCGCCCCAGCGCTACGCCAAGGACGCCTACCGCTGGACCGAAATCCTCGGCCCGCTGCTGCCCGACTCCTGGTTCCCGCATTCGGCCGAGGCCGTGCGCCAGCTCTTCCAGGGGCTCAAGGGCGGCCGGGACATGTCCGTGCTCCAGGTCCTCTCGGCCATCCCGTGGGGGGTCTGGCTGCCGCCGCTGATCGTCTGGTCCCTGTTCATCCTGGGCGCCTATTTCGTCATGGTCTGCCTGACCGCCCTGTTCGGCCGCCAGTGGGTGGTCAACGAGCGGGTCAACTTCCCCCTGCTGCGCGTGCCCCTGCTCATGGGCGAGGCCCTGGACCAGCGGAGGCTCTCCTCCTGGTGGACCGACCGCTTCCTGCTCACCGGGCTGGTCCTGGCCGGGGCCCTGCACCTCTTGAACGGCCTGCACTTCTACTACCCGTCCGTACCGCAGTTGCCGACCCTGATCCTGGCCGGGTCCTACTTCCCGAAGTTCGGGCTCTTCTCCGGGTTCTACAAGCTGAAACTCTATTTCATCCCGGCCTTCGTGGGCTTCGCCTTCCTGACCACCCGGCAGATATCCTTCTCCATGTGGTTCTTCCACCTGGCCGCCGGGCTGCTCTTCGGCCTGCTCTACGTGCTCGGCTGGCAGTTGCCCGAGGCCGCGCTCGGGACCACGCTGGGGCCCGACCTGGCCCGGCCCGAGGGCGCGCAGACCATCGGCGCCTACGCCGTGTTCTTCGTCTTCCTGATCTGGCTGGCCCGCCACCACCTCAAGGAGACCGTGACCTGCCTCATCCGGCCGGTCTGCAAAGGAACCGAGGCCATCAACCGCTCAAGACGCACCTCGCCCCCGGAGGAGTGGGGGCCGCCCGCCTGGCCGCTGATCGGCCTGGTCCTCGGCATGCTCTTCCTCGTCGTCTGGTGCCGCTGGTTCGGCCTGCCCTGGACCGGCGCGGTCCTGCTGCCCATCGCCTTCATGCTGGTCATGCTCGTCATCAGCCGCCTGGTCTGCCAGGGTGGCCTGCCCTACTTCACCCTGACCGCGGCCCCGTCCGACGGGATCATCGGACTGTTCGGCACGGGTGTGCTCGGCTCGGCGGGCGTGGCCGCCACTGCGGTCATGCAGAAGGTCCTGTTCCTGGACGTGCGCGAGGCCGTGGCCCCGACCCTGTTCCACGGGGCCAAGATCCGGGAGTCCGCGGCCCCGGACCGGCGCGGCCTGGTACTCGCCGCCATCGGCCTGACCCTGGTCCTGGCCCTGGCCGCGGCCTTTGCGACCATGCTCTACCTGGGGCATCGCTACGGCCTGCGCGAACTGCGCCTGGACTGGGCCACCCAGACCGTGTTGGCCAACTACGAGAACGCCCAGCGGCTGGTGGACCAGCCCGCCGGGCCCAACCAGTGGCTGATCACCTACGCGGGCTTCGGGGCCCTGGTCATGTTCGTGCTCATCTACTGCTACTACAAACTGCCTTGGTGGCCCCTGCACCCGCTGGGATACCTGGCGGCCTACTCGGCGGGCATGAAGATCCTGTGGTACCCGTTCTTCCTCGGTTGGCTGTGCAACCACCTGGTTTTGCACTACGGCGGCACCCGGCTCTACAACAAGGTCAGGTTCCTGTTCATCGGCCTGATCCTCGGCGATTTCCTCATGGGCGGCGCCTATGCCGTCATCGGCATGTTCTCCAACCAGGCGTACAGCGTTTTTCCCCTGTAGCGGCGGTGCCCTCCATGCGATCCATACTAAAAATACTCCCCCTCTCCCTCTGCCTGCTGCTCATCGAAAGCGCCGGCGGGCTGCCGTGCGCCGCCGCGGATGCGCAGAAGAAAACCGGCCTGGTCATGTTCATCGCCCACGCGGACGTGCCGCCCTACTACATCCGCGACCCGGAATCCGCGAAGAACGGCATCCTGATGGACGTGCTCCGGGCCGTGACCGAGCCGCTGGGCTATGCCGTGACCGCCTGGCGGCTGCCCGACAAGCGGGGCTGGGACATGCTCGAACACGGCGGGGTGGACGTCTACGCCTCGGCCCGGGAGTGGGTCGAAAATCCCGACCGATTCCTGTGGACCGACCCGTTCATGGCCAACGAGGACGTGCTCCTCTGCCTTGCGGGCAAGCCCCTGGCGTACGCCGGGCCCGAAACCCTCCGCGGCATGACCGTGGCGTGCATAAAGGGGTTCGTCTACCCCACCCTGGAGGACCACTTCGGACCGGGCGGGATCATCCGGATGGACGCCCCCTCGCCCGAGGCCATGCTCGAACTCCTGGCCCGCGGCCGGGCCGACGCCGTGCTGGTCAACCGTACGGAGATACAATGGATACTGCGCACGCGCCGCGACCTGGAGCCACACCGGTTCCGCCTGGGCGAGCCCCCCGTGGGCACGGCCCCCTTCCGTTTCGTCTTTCCCAGGAACCAGGGCTGGGAGCCCCTGGTCGCGCAATTCAACCGCCGTCTCGCCGCGATGAGAAGGGACGGCAGCCTCAAGGCCATACTCGACCGCTACAGATAGAGCCCGACGGAGCCTGACGCATGTACGACGACAAGGAACTGAAAGAATATCGCGACTTGATGCAGCCGCCGGAGAAGTTCGAGGAGGGCTTCGACTGGAAGACCATCGTGGGCGCCGTCTTCATCGGCTTCCTGATGATGCCCGGCTCCATGTACCTGCAACTGGTCATCGGCCAGGGCATCGGCCCGGCAGCCCGCTGGGTGACCATCATCCTGTTCGCCGAAATCGCCAAGCGCTCCTACACCCAGTTGAAGGAACAGGAAATCTTCCTGCTCTACTACATGGCGGGCGCGGCCCTGGCCTCGCCGTTCCAGGGGCTCTTGTGGAACCAGTACCTGGTCCAGTCCGACGCGGCGCGCATGCTCGGCCTGACCGAATTCATCCCCCACTGGGTGGCCCCGGCGCTCGGCTCGGGCTCCTACTTGGAGCGGACCTTCCTGCACCGCGACTGGCTGGTGCCGATCATGCTGCTCATCGGCGCGCAACTGGTCCAGCGCATCGACCACTTCGGCCTGGGCTACTCGCTGTACCGGATCACCTCGGACGTGGAGAAGCTGCCCTTCCCCATGGCCCCGGTGGGCGCCCTGGGCACCATGGCCCTGGCCGAGTCCACCGAGGACAAGAAGACCGGCTGGAAGTGGCGGGTCTTCTCCATCGGCGGGGTCATCGGGCTGGCCTTCGGCTTCTTCTACGTGCTCCTGCCCGCCCTGTCCGGGCTGCTCTTCACCGAGCCCATCCGGCTCATCCCCATCCCGTGGGTGGAGCTGACCCAATACACCGAGAACGCCCTGCCCGCCGTGGCCACGGGCATCCAGTTCGACCTCGGCCTGGTCTTCATCGGCATGGTCCTGCCCTTCTGGGCGGTCATCGGCGGCCTGCTCGGGCTGATCGTGACCATCATCGCCAACCCGATCCTCTACGCACACGGCATCCTGCACCGCTGGCATCCGGGCATGGCCACCGTGGAGACGGTCTTCGCCAACAACTTCGACTTCTACATGAGCTTCGGCATCGGGCTGGGCCTGGCCATCGGCGTGGTGGGCGTCTACTACGTGGTCAAATCCCTGAAAAGCTCCAACGGCGGCCTGGACTTCTCGGCCCTGTTCAACCCGCCCGAGGGGCGCGGAGACATCAACTTCTGGGTGTCCATCGGCATCTACGTCTTCTCGACCCTGTGCTACATCGCCTTCTGCCTGTGGCTGGTGCCGAGCTTCCCGTGGATCTTCTTCGTCCTCTACGGCTTCGTCTACACCCCGGTCATCTCGTACATCTCCGCGCGCATGGAGGGCGTGGCCGGGCAGTTCGTGGCCCTGCCCATGGTCCGCGAGTTCTCGTTCATCGCCGGGGCCAAGTTCTTCGGCTACCACGGGCTGGAAATCTGGTACGCGCCCATCCCGGTGCACAACTACGGCGAGGCCACGGTCCAGTTCCGCCAGATCGAGCTGACCGGCACCAGCCTGCGGGGCATCATCAAGGCCGAGATCCTGGTCTTCCCCATCGTCATGATCTCGAGCCTGCTCTTTTCCCAGTTCCTCTGGCAGCTCGCGCCCATTCCCTCGCCCGAATACCCGTTCGCCCAGGAACTGTGGCACCTCCAGGCCCTCAATTCCCTGCTGCTCCAGACCTCGACGCTGGACGGCAACTCCCTGTTTTACGAAGCCCTGTCCGGCCCGGTGGTCCTGTCCGGCCTGGGGCTCGGGCTGATCATGTACTCCGTGCTCAACGTGCTGGGGCTGCCCGTACTGCTGGTCTACGGCGTGGTCCGGGGGCTCGGCCAGTCCACGCCCCACGGCATGCTCCTGGAGGTCGTCGGCGCCCTGCTCGGCCGCTTCTACTTCCTGAAAAAGTACGGCACCCATTGGCGGCACTATGCCCCGGTGCTGCTGGCGGGCTTCTCCTGCGGCATGGGCCTGACCGGCATGTTCGCCATGGGCTGCACCCTGATCATGAAATCCCTGGGCCGCCTGGCCTACTAGAAGACCGGGGGAAGGGACGGGCTCCTGTCCGGGTCAGTGCTTGAGGAGCACGTCCCGGCACGGATCGGAGTTGAAGAGTTCCATAAGGTCGATATTCGGGAGCTTGATCTTCTCGCCGTCTATCTCCGTAAGCACAAGCCTGCCGAAGGCCTCCTGGTCTTCCAGATCAACGACCCTGTGGAACGTGAGCCGCCTGCCGCCGACTTCGGCGGTCACCAGGACGTAGGGCATGACTCCCTCCGGCCCCTTTTCCACCGTTATCTCACCCGGAACGGCATTGGGTACGATTCCGGCCAGCGACGCCAGGTAATATGACCTGGCCTCATCCAACGCATTCGCCCGGCAACGGGAATAGGCGATGCACGCATCCGAATTCCCTTCGAAGCCCAATGCGGTGCAGACCGCTATCGTCAACTTCAGGTCTCCTTCTCTGTTCGGCCCGTAAAAATACTCGTACTCGGCCAGACTCCGAGCCCCATGCACGGCTTGGATGAATCTCCCTACGTCCGCTCGTATCTCCCGCACGTCAAACGCACGGGCGTCCCCGAGGGCAAAAAAAAGGAGAGCCACGGCAAACAAGACCACCCTCGGATCATTTAACAAGCACTTTTTGTCCTTTAACATTTTCAAAAAATTCCTTTGCTTCACCGGTATCGGGTGCGGTCAGACCAATGCACCCCTTCGTCCCGGGAATATTGCCGTCAGGGTGGATGCCGAAATGCCCACGCCCCTTGGCGTCGAAATCCGGGGCAATCGGGACCCACCAGCAATTTCCCGCCTTGTCGCAAAACCCGGCATTTTCCTCACAACGTTCAAGAGAAACAAGATCGCCGACAACGGTATAAATCCCCTTGGGGAGAGCCCCCTTACCATGCGGTCCCGACACGCACGCAAAACACGGCCCGCCCTTGACGCACAGACTCTTACCATCAAAGACCCACTCTGTCTTCGGGTCCCTTATGTCGTGTCTTTTATACTCGCACCCGCAGTGGGGATGCGGTCGCTCCGGCTCTTCCAGGTATATCTCCAGAGCCATGGCCCGACATTTTTCGCAGGCGCCCGGAGCGGGGTGCACTGTCCAATAGGAATCGCCCTCGACATTACCCTGCGCTTTTTGATCCATCATGTACCTGTCGAGTCCTTCGCCGGTGGCCCTGGCCGACATGTGCTTGGGCATGCCGTAAACCAATTGATTTTCGCCGATGCGCCCCGTTCCGTGTTGTGCCATTGTCTTCTCCTTTCGACCGGTTGCCGGTCGGGTTGTTGGCGAAAAGTGTATCATGGGTTTTCGGCCGCCCCCCAGTTTGTCGGCGAATGACGGGGAAAAGCATCCCCCAGGTATAAAAAAACAACTTGACGCCATTTTGCAAACGGGTCTTGTTCTTTCCTTTGCGAGCGGGTAATTTATGCCCGGCATAACGGTACAAGGAACCCAATACGGAGAACAGAATGCCCGAGACCAAGACGACCGCCCTGGTGCTGGCCGCCGGCAAGGGAACGCGGATGCGTTCGCCCAAGGCCAAGGTATTGCAGACCCTGCTGAACGAACCCATGCTCTTTTACGTGTACGAGGCCCTCGCGCCCATCGTCCGGGACAACGTGCTGACCGTGGTCGGCCACGACGCCGACAACGTGGCCAAGGCCTTCCCGGCCATGGCCGACCGCTTCGTCACCCAGACCGAGCAGCTCGGCACGGGCCACGCCCTGCAGGTCGCCTGGCAGGCTGTGGAAAACTCCGGGGCCACCCATTGCCTGGTCATCAACGGCGACACCCCGCTGGTCACGGTGGAGGCCCTGGACCGGCTGATGGCCGCCCAGGGGTGCTGCGACCTGGCCTTCATGACCATCACCCCGCGCGATACCGCGGCCTTCGGCCGGGTCGTCCGCGACGCCGAGCGCCGGGTCAAGGCCATCGTCGAGGCCAAGGACTACGATTTTTCCCTGCACGGCCCGGTCACCGGCGAGGTCAACGCGGGCATCTACCTGCTCAAGGTCGCAACCATCGGTCCGCTGCTCGAAAAGCTGGAAAACACCAACAAGTCAGGTGAATACTATATCACCGACCTGGTGGAACTGGCCGTGAACCAGGGGCTGTCCGTGGACGGCGTCCAGGCGGGCAACGACATCTCGCTCATGGGCATCAACTCGCCGCGCGAGCTGATCACCGCCGAGACCACCCTGCGGGCACGGATTGTGGACGAGCTGATCGACGAAGGCGTGCTCATCCACAACCCCGGCACCGTGATCATCGGCCCTAGGGTCGTGGTCGAGCCAGGGGCCGAGATCTTCGGCCACTGCGAGCTCTACGGCGCGTCCAGGGTGGCCGCCGGAGCGCGGCTCGGCTCCTACAACCACATCACCGATGCGACCTTCGCCCCCGGCTGCGTGGTCCGCGAATTCAACCACATCGAGGGGGCCGAGATCGGCGAAGGCGTGACCGTGGGCCCCTATTCCCGGCTGCGGCCCGGGGCAAAGCTCGAACGGGACGCGCGCATCGGCAACTTCGTGGAGATGAAGAAGGCCGTCCTGGGCGAGGGGGCCAAGGCCAGCCACCTGACCTACCTGGGCGATACCGTGGTCGGCGCCGGGGCCAACATCGGGGCAGGGACCATCACCTGCAACTACGACGGGAAAAACAAATTCACGACCAGGATCGGCGCGGGCGCGTTCATCGGCTCGAACACCGCCCTGGTCGCCCCGGTAAACGTGGGCGACAACGCCCTGATCGGGGCGGGATCCACCATCACCAAGGACGTGCCGGACAACCAGACCGGTATCGCCAGAGGCAAGCAGGTCAACCTGAAACGGAGCCTGAAGAAAAACTAGGGATACGGTGGAAAACCCTTTGAATAACTGTGGAAAGAAATCTTGCCTTGGACCCGAAAAAAGCATAGATAAAAGATATGGAATTAGTTGCCAAGCTTGAAGAGCGTTTCAACGGATTATTGAATAAAATTGCGGAACTGAAAGAAGAAAATCAGCGCTTGAAGGGGGAGGCCGAGGCCGAGAGACGTCTGCGTACCGAGATCGAATCGCGTATCGACACCCTGCTCGAAAAGATTGAAAACGAGCTGGAATGATAGTGGGTTACGATGCCTCGCTACACGCTGACCCTGATGGGACTCGAGATATCCTTCAAGACGGATGCGGACAACGTCCGCATCGAAGCCGCGCAGGCGTTTATCGAGAACAAGCACAAGGAGCTTGTTTCCGGAGCCGGTGACATCAGCAAGGAAAAGCTGCTCACCTATCTGCTCCTGAGTCTGGCGGACGATTATCTGGTCGCCGAGGATAAGCTGAAGCGACTGGAAGGGAAGATCGGAGAGATTTTGGAAAAGACCTCAACGGACCCGGACCGATAGCTGGGCGGGGCCGAGGTCGGCAAGGAATTACCCTGGGGCGTGCGTGATTGCCCGGAGTGTTATTGAGCCAATGCTCTGAAAAAGGGCGACGACTCCAGTGTGCTGGTGAGCAGGCCCGGTCCGGCCGGGAAGCCTGAAGGCACGCGAGTCATGCCCACCTGGACATGCCAGGTTCAAAACATACAGGCAACACGGCTTCCCGGGGATTTAAAACTCCGCCTGACCGGCAAGGCCGGCGTTTTCAGGCGGCGATATACACCCTACAGCCATATCCGAAACCACCCTCCTCTCTTCTCTTCAGAGCAGAGTGCGTCTTTGTTGCGTGCTCTTCAACGCGGCACGGCGGAAACAGGCCGCCTGTTCAATAGCCTGTTAACATAAATTAAGGAGCAACCTCATGTTACCCGAAATCGCCATGGTCGGCGGTGGATTGATCATCGGCCTCGGAGCCGGGATCATTCTCTTCAAATACATCTCTGACAAAAAGGTCTCCGACTCCAAGGGACTTGCGGAACGCATCGTGGAGGAAGCCCGCAAGGAAAGCGAAGCCCTGAAAAAGGAGTCGCGTCTCCAGGCGCAGGATGAGATTTTCAACCAGAAAAAGGAGCTGGAGCGGGAGTTCAAGGACCGCGAGAGCCAGCTCAAGAACGAGGAAAGGCGCCTCCACTCCAAGGAGGAGCGCCTCGACGCCAAACGGGAGAAGGTCGCGGACAAGGAAGCCCAGGTGGTGGAGCTGGAAAAGCAGCTCATCAAGCAGGAGAAGCACCTGAGCGAGCTGGAGGAGGACCTGACCCAGAAGTCCGACGAGCACGAGCGCAAGCTCCAGGAGATCTCCGGCCTGACCGTGGAGGAGGCCAGGGAGAACCTGCTCAAGGAGATCGAGTCCCGGACCCGGCACGAAGCCGCCAAGATGATCCGCAACATCGAGATGGAGGCCAAGGAAAACGCCTCCAAAAAGGCCAAGGAGGTCCTCTCCCTGGCCCTGCAGCGCTACGCAGGCGACTACGCGGGCGAGCAGACCGTGACCGCCGTGACCCTGCCCAGCGAGGACATGAAGGGCCGCATCATCGGCCGCGAGGGCCGCAACATCCGCGCCCTGGAGGCCGCCACCGGCGTGGACCTGATCATCGACGACACGCCCGAGACCGTGGTCCTGTCCGCCTTCAGTCCGCTCAAGCGCGAGGTCGCCAAGCAGGCGCTCGAGCGCCTCATCCACGACGGCCGCATCCACCCCGCCCGCATTGAGGAGATCGTCCGCAAGGTCGAGGGCGAGATGGACACCAAATTGAAGGAGATCGGCGAGCAGGCCACCTTCGACGTGGGCGTGCACGGCATCCACCCCGAACTGATCAACCTGCTCGGCCGCCTGCACTACCGCACCAGCTTCTCCCAGAACGTGCTCCAGCATTCCATGGAGGTCGCCTTCCTGTGCGGCGTCATGGCCGCGGAGCTCGGCCTGAACGAGAAGGAGGCCAAACGTGCGGGCCTGCTGCACGACATCGGCAAGGCCGTGGACCACGAGATCGAAGGCCCCCACGCCATCATCGGCGCGGACCTGGCCAAGAAGCACGGCGAATCCAAGGAGATCATCCACTCCATCGCCGCCCACCACGAGGACACCCCGCCCATGACCATCCTGGCCAACCTGGTCCAGGCCGCCGACTCCCTGTCCGGCGCCCGGCCCGGCGCGCGCAAGGAGCTGCTCGAAAACTACGTCAAGCGTCTCGAGGAGCTGGAGGGGCTGGCCACCGGCTTCGACGGCGTGCAAAAGGCCTACGCCATCCAGGCCGGACGCGAGATCCGCGTCATGGTCGACTCCGAGAAGGTCGGCGACGAGAACACCTACGTGCTCTGCAAGGACATCGCCGAGAAGATCGAGAACAACATGACCTACCCCGGCCAGATCCGGGTCACGGTCATCCGGGAAAAACGAGCCGTGGGCTACGCCAAATAAACGCATTCGACCGCGCACCCGGAGATCCCTCCGGGTGCGCTTTTCTCCTTCTCGACCACGTATCCAAAAAAAATCATGGCTCACGACAATGATGATCCTATATGGTGACGTCACTGCACCCGGCAGCAAATGGAGCCCTGACAGAAATGAGCCGCAGCACAGACCCGTCAACCGAACAGCTCAAGCAGGCCATGGACAAGTCCATGAACCTCGTGCGCTCCGAGATGGGCGACGCGGAATTCAAGCGGTTCAGCGACCTGATCCAGACCGAACTCGGCATCAAGATGCCGCCCTCCAAGAAAGTCCTGCTCCAGTCCCGGTTCCAGAAGCGGTTACGCGCCTTGGGCATGTCCGGCTACAAGGAGTATTGCGACTACGTCTTCTCGGAGGCGGGGCGCGAACAGGAGCGCATGCACCTGATCGACGTGGTCACCACCAACACCACCCACTTTTTCCGGGAGCCCAAGCACTGGGACATCATGAACAACATCGTCCTGCCCGAGCTGTGGAGCCGGGGCGTGGGCCGGTCATCGGCCCTGCGCATCTGGTCGGCGGGCTGTTCCAGCGGCGAGGAACCCTACACCCTCGGCATGGTGCTCCACGAGTGGGGGGCGTCGCGCCAGGGCTTCGATTTCACCATCCTGGCCACGGACATCTCCCAGAAAATCCTGGCCGAGGCCAAGCGGGCCGTCTACTCCATGGACAAGGTCGAGGACGTACCCATGCAGTACAAGAAAAAGTACATGCTCAAGTCCAAGGACAAGCAACTGGTCAAGATGGACGCCTGCCTGCGCAACAAGGTTTCGTTCCAGCGCCTCAACTTCATGGAGGACTTCCGCCTGCAGAACAGCCAGAACATCATCTTCTGCCGCAACGTGGTCATCTACTTCGACCGCTCCACCCAGGAAGTGCTCTTCAACAAGTTCTGCAACAATCTGCAACCCGGCGGCTATCTCTTCATCGGCCACTCGGAGAGCCTGTCCGGCATGACCCTGCCCATCCGGCAAGTGGCCCCCACGGTCTTCCAGCGACTCTGACCGTTTCGCCCGCCGTCTCGCCGGTCCCGGCCGGCAAACCCTTCGCACCAGCCCAAGGAGCGTCATGCGCATTCTTTTTCTCGGCGACATCGTAGGCCTGCCCGGCCGCAAGGCCGTCCTGCACAACCTCGCCCGCATCCGGGACGAGGAGTCCCTCGACCTCATCTTCGCCAACGGCGAGAACGCCAGCGGCGGATACGGCCTCAAGCAGAAGCACGCCCGCGAGCTGCTCAAGGCGGGCCTGGACGGCATCACCGGCGGCAATCACATCTGGAAGTACAAGGACCTCTACGCCATGCTGGACGAAGACGGCCGCATCCTGCGCCCGCACAACTACCCGGAGCAACTGCCCGGCTCGGGCGTGCGCGTCTTCCGCAAGGAGGGGCTGCCGCCGGTGGCGGTCATCAACCTCATCGGCCGGACCTTCATGCCGCCCATCGACTGCCCCTTCGCCGCGGTGGAGACCGTGCTCGACGCACTTCCGGCCGACATCCCGGTGTCCATCGTGGACTTCCACGCCGAGGCCACGGGCGAGAAGATCGCCATGGGCTACTTCCTCGAAGGCAAGGTCTCGACCGTGGTCGGCACCCACACCCACGTCCAGACCAACGACGCCAAGGTGCTCCCCGGCGGGACCGCCTACCTGACCGACCTGGGCATGTGCGGTGCCGCCGATTCCTGCCTCGGCATGAAACCGGAGATCATCCTGGACCGCTACCTCACCGGCCTGCCCCGGCAACTGGAGGCAGCCACCGGCCCGGGGGTTTTACAAGGCGCGATTTTTGACATAGATGAGAGCACCGGCAAGGCGGTATCCATGGCTACGTTCCAGCGGAACGGCTAGCCTGAACCACTGTCAAACCCACATAAACGAGGAAGAAAGTGAATATCTTTGATGAGTTGAAATGGCGGGGGCTGATCAATCAGGTTTCTGACGAAGACAAGGTGCGCGCGTACCTGTCCGAGCCGGGGGCCACCATGTATTGCGGCTTCGATCCCACCGCCGAGTCCCTGCACGTGGGCAACCTCGTTCCCCTGCTCTGCCTGGTGCGCATGAGAAAGGCGGGCCACAATCCCCTGTACCTCATGGGCGGGGCCACCGGCCGCATCGGCGACCCGTCGGGCAAGGACAAGGAACGCGAATTGTCCGACGCCGAGAAGCTCGACGAGCGCCTGGAACTCATCAAGCACCAGGTCCGCCGCTTTGTCGAGCGCAACACCGGCGAGCGCCCGAACATCGTCAACAACTACGACTGGACCAAGGACATGACCTGCATCGAGCTGTTGCGCGACGTGGGCAAGCACTTCACGGTCAACTGGATGCTCCAGAAGGAATCGGTCAAGGGCCGCATCGGCCGTGAGGAGACCGGCATCTCCTACACCGAATTCTCCTACATGATCCTGCAGAGCTACGACTTTTATCATCTGTACAAGAACTACGACTGCCGGTTGCAGATCGGCGGCGGCGACCAGTGGGGCAACATCACCGCGGGCTGCGAGTTCATCCGCCGCCGCTACGCGGTGGACGGCGAATCCGCCGAGGCCTTTGCCCTGACCTTCCCGCTGATCACCACGGCCAGCGGCAAGAAGTTCGGCAAGTCCGAGGGCAACGCCGTGTACCTGAACGCGGACCTGACCTCGCCCTACGCCTTCTACCAGTTCTTCATCAACACCGACGACGCGGACGTGATCAAGTTCCTCAAGCTGTTCACCTTCCTCACCCCCGAGCAGATCGCCGAACTGGAGAAGCAGACCGAGGAGGCCCCGCACCTGCGCGCCGCCCAGAAGCGCCTGGCCGAAGAGGTCACCACCATGATCCACGGCAAGCACGAGCTGGAGCGCGTCCTGGCCGCCACCGAGGCCCTGTTCGGCAAGGGCGACCTCAAGGCCATCGACCCGGCCACCCTGCGCTCGGCCCTGGAATCCGCCCCGGCCATGCGCTACGCCCCCGGCGACGTGCCCGACCTGCCCCAGATGCTCGTGGACCTCGGCCTGGTCAAGTCCAAGGGCCAGGCCCGCAAGGACATCCAGGGCGGCGGCGTGTACATCAACGGCGAGCGCGTGGAAGGCGACGAGATCGTGGACACCCACTTCATCGCCGGAGAGTTGCTCGTCATCCGCAAGGGCAAGAAGAACTACGGGCTGATCACCAGGGGCTAACCTCCCTTCTGACCACATGAAAGATTGCTAAAGGGCGCGGCTTGCTAAGCAAGCCGCGCCCTTCTCCTTTTCCCTGGAGCGACTCGGGCGGCGCAGCCACCCGACAGCGGCTCTCTCCCAAGCCGCTCCCCACCAAAAACTTGACCTCCCCAAAAAATGGGGGCAAGTCTCCCCACATGAACGAGACACTATGGATTCTATTCGCGTTGGTGGACCTGTGCATGGTCCTGGTGGTGTACCGGCTGTTCGGCAAGGTCGGGTTGTTCGGGCTGATGGTCTTCAACCTGCTCCTGTGTAACATCCAGGTGCTCAAGACCGTGCAGCTCTTCGGGCTGACCACCACGTTGGGGAACGTGCTCTATGCCAGCGTGTTCCTGGCCACCGACCTGTTGAGTGAATTTTACGGCAAGAAGGAGGCGCGCAAGGGCGTGCTGCTGGGGTTCGTGACCTTGGTCATGATGGTCGCGTACATGCAGATCGCGCTGTTGTTCCAGCCCGCGGCCGATGACTTCGCCCAGCCGCACCTGGAGGTCCTGTTCGGGTTCATGCCGCGCGTGGCCCTGGCCTCCATGGCCGCCTACCTGGTCTCCCAGTTGCACGACGTCTGGGCCTTCCACGCCATCCGCGCCCGCACGGGCGAGAAGCACCTGTGGCTGCGCAACAACGCCTCGACCATGGTCAGCCAACTGCTCGACTCGCTGATCTTCTGCGTCATCGCCTTCTGGGGCGTATTCCCGGTGAACGTGTTCCTGGAAATTCTGCTGTCCACCTATCTCATCAAGTTCGTGGTGGCCGCCCTGGACACCCCGTTCATCTACCTGGCCAAGCGCATGTTCCACAAGGAACAGACCGCCCAGTCCGCGTAGAACGCCGTATCCATACCTTGGAATGACAAAGGCCGCCGGGATCGTCCCGACGGCCTTTTCTTGTTGCCCTCAGCCCTCCAAAGCGGCCAGGTCCACGCCGGAGATGGCGTCGCGCTTCGCCATGATCTTGTCGAGCGGCCAGTCCCACCAGCGGAGGGCCAGCAGCCGGTCCACGGTCTGTTGGTCGAACCGCTTGCGGACCTCGCAGGCCGGGTTGCCCGCGACCACGGTGTAGGGTGCCACATCACGGGTGACCACGGCCCGGGCGCCGATGATCGCGCCGTCGCCGATGGTCACGCCCGGCATGACCACGGCCTCCATGCCGAGCCAGACGTCGTTGCCGATGACCGTGTCGCCCTTGCGGCCCGGCTGGTTGAAAAGTGCCTTGACCTCGTCGAACCCGGTCTCCGGGGTCATGGTGAAGTTCCAGAACGGATAGGTGGAAAATCCGTGGGTCGCGTGGTTGGCCGAGCTGGTGACGAAGACCGCGCCATGGGCGATCTGGACGAACCGGCCGATGACGAGCCGCTCCGGGCTGAGCGGGAAGAGGTACGGGGCGATGGCCGCCGCGTAGTCCTCCACCGGGTTGAAGTTGGAATAATAGCTGAAGTCGCCGATCTCCATGCGCGGATGGTCGATGACCTGGTTCAGGTTGACCACGGTCTTGACCACCGTGCCGTCCGGCAGGACCATGGGGTGTTGTGTCTTGGGGTCCAGCATGTCGGGCTCCTTCTGCGGGCCTGCCCCGTGGGGGCCGTCCCGGTTGCGTTCCGGTAAAAAAAGGGCTGTCCGGATCACCGCACAGCCCTTTCTCGAATATGTCGTCCCGCCGGTCAGTTCGCGGCGGTCTTCTTCTTGAGCAACGGTTTGCCGATGCCGAACCTGGCCAGCACCGCCTTCATCTCCGCCGTGGAGGCGGGTGTGCCGTGGTGCAGGACCTGGACGCGGTGCCAGGTGGAGCCCTTGGCCTCGCCGGACTGGACCTTGGCGTTCAGGCCCGCTGCGGCCAGCTTGTCGCGCAAGGCGCCGGCCATGTCCGCCTTGCGGAACGAGGCCACCTGGTAGACGTAGTCATAGACCGCCTCGCCGGGCTGGGCCGGGGCCGTCCTGGGCTGGGCCACGGCGGCGGGCTCCGGCTTGGGCTCGGCCTTGACCACGGGCTTGGGCTCGGGTTTCGGCGCGGGCTTGGGCTCGGGTTTGGCTGCGGGCGCTTCCGGGGTGTCGAGCATCTGCTGGGGCGAGGCCTTGAGGCGGTCCTGGTAGTCCAGTTCCTCCAGGGTCAGGACCTTGGGCGGCTTGGCCTCCTCGGCCAACCGGCCGTGCTCGCTGCCGGGCATGATCTCCTTGAGCGGCGCCACGTCGGCCTCGGGCCGGTAGCCGCGCCCGATGAGGATGCCCATGACGAAGAAGAAGGTCAGCGCCAGGACGCCCACCCCCGTGAGGCTGATCATGCCGGACAGGGACAGGGAGAAGTCGTACTTCTTCCTGGCCGCGTTGAGCTTGGGCACCTTGACCTTGTATTTCGGTTCCAGATTATCCGCCATATTCCTCGTCCGCTTTGGGGTTGGCCGGGCCTTACATGGACTCCGGGGCGTTCACGCCCAGCAGGCCGAGGCCGCCCGCGACCACACCGGCCACGCAGTCGAGCAGCATGAGCCGGGCCGACGCCACCGCGGGCTCGGCGCTGAGCACATGGCAATTGGTATAGTACCTGTGGAGCGTTGAGGCAAGCTCCTGCAAATACATGGAGATCAGATGGGGGCTCTGGGCCTTGGCCGCGGCCTCCACATAGTCAGGGTACTGGTCCAGGAGCTTGAGCATCTCCAGGTCCCACTCGGTGTCGAGCAGGGCCAGGGACTCCGGGCCGACAACGGCGGCCTTGACGCTCGCCTCCTCGGCCTTGCGGTCCAGAGAGCGGATGCGCGCGTGGGCGTACTGTACGTAATAGACCGGGTTGTCCATGGACTTCTGCTTGACCAGCTCCAGGTCGAAATCGAGCTTGGAGTCGGACTTGCGCGACAGGAACATGAACCGGGCCGCGTCGGAACCGACCTCGTCGACCACGTCCTTGAGGGTCTCGAACTGGCCCGCGCGGGTACTCATGGCGATGGGCTGGCCGTCGCGCAGCAGGTTGACCAGGTTGACCAGGATGACGGACAGGCCGCCCGGCTTGCCGAGCGCCTCGCAGGCCGCCATCATGCGCGGCACGTAGCCGTGATGGTCCGCACCCCAGATGTCGATGACCAGGTCGAAACCGCGCTTGAACTTGTTGTCGTGGTAGGCGATGTCGGACGCGAAATAGGTGGTGTCGCCGTTGCTCTTGCGCAGTACGCGGTCCTTGTCGTCGCCGAGTTCGGTGGACTTGAACCAGAAGGCGCCGTCCGCGGCGTAGCCCATGCCGGACGCGATCAGGTCGGCGAAGGTCTCGTCCACCTTGCCGTCGTCCACCAGGGACTTTTCCGAGAACCAGACGTCGTGGCGCACGTGGAAGGCGGCCAGGTCGTCCTTGATGCCCTGCAGGATGATGTCCTTGCCGTAGACCTTGCAGACCTCCACGGCCTCGGCCTCGGGCAGGTCGAGCAGGTCGGGCCGCGCGGCCATGAGGTCGCGGGCGATGTCGGTGATATACTCGCCCTTGTAGTAGTCCTCGGGCTCGGAGGGCTCAAGCCCGGCGACCTGGCGGGCGCGGTACAGGATGGAGCCGCCCAGGATGAGCATCTGGCGGCCCGCGTCGTTGATGTAGTACTCGGCCTCGACGTCGTACCCGGCCTTTTCCAGGATGCGGGTCAGGGAGTCGCCCAGCGCCGCACCGCGGCCGTGGCCGATGTGCAGCGGACCGGTGGGGTTGGCGGACACGTACTCCACCTGCACCTTGGTGCCGTTGCCCATGGTCGAGGAGCCGTAGGCCGCGCCCTGGTCCAGGATCACGCCCACGGTCTCGCGCCAGAAGGCGGGCGCAAAGGTGAAATTCAAAAAGCCGGGCCCGGCGATTTCGATCTTCTCGATGAGCGGGTCGCCTTCAAGCGCGCCCTTGATGTCCTCGGCCACCGCGCGCGGGGCCTTCTTGGCCTCCTTGGCCAGCATCATGGCCACGTTGGCCGACATGTCGCCGAAGGAACTGTCCTTGGGCGGCTCGATGACCGCCTTGTCCGGCCACGGCCAGCCAAGCCCTTCGAGCGCCTGTTTCAGCGCCCCTTCCAAATGTATTTTCGCTCTCATCCGAGTATATCTCCTTAAACAAAGCTCGTGGCGATGCCTCTAGCACGAAACCCGAGGCAATCCAAGTACAGAAGCGGGCCCCCCGGCGGCCGAAAAACGCGGGCCGAGGGCGATCGTTAGCGGTATCGGGGGAGCGTTCGTCGGATGGCGGCCGGGAGCAGGCCAAGCGCCTTCTCCTCGATGGCTTCCCGGCGCTTGTGGTACTGAAGCCCGGCCAGGATGATCAGCAGGCCCAGGCCGCTCAGGGCAAAGGAAAAGGACAGGGTGTCGTCGAACACGTCCGCTGCGAGGTGCCCGAGGTAGATGGATACCCCGAGAGCCCCGAAGACGATGAACACCCGCCGCTGCAAGACCACGGACACGCCCATGAGCAGCAGGTTGACGCAGCAGTAGACGAACTTGCCCATCTCCGAATCGCTGTCCAGGCTCGTCAGCCCGCCCCAGAAGGCCAGCATGCCGAACAGGTACAGCCAGAAGGCGAAGTCCTGCCGCGTGCGGCGGTCGACCAGGTAGCCGGCCACGAGCATGGCCAATCCGAACCACAGGGAGACGATCTTGCGCTGGTCCCAGGTGAAGTCCGGGCCGTAGAGCACGGCCGTCAGGTCCATGGACATAAACCACAGGGAAAACGCGATGGGCAGGGTGATGAACGGAAACCGGAACCGGCGCAAAACCAGCACGCCCACGGCCACGGTGGCGATCTCCATGAAAAACCAGCCGCGCCTGATCCAGTGGTAAAAATCCAGGTACATGCCGGGGTCACCCCACATCCACCCGCCATACAGCTCATGGATGCCGTATACGGTCAGCGGGGTCATGCAGACCGCCGCCGTGACCAGGATGCCGCCGGGGACGCGCTGCCCCTTGCCGTTCCACAACCAGTTGCCGATGGCCAGGAAGGCCAGCCCGTAGCCCGCGCCCACGCCGAGATGGCCCAGGCCGCCGAGCCGCTGCCAGGCGTCGGTGACGAAGATGGTCATGGCCCCGATGACGATGAGCCCGCCGAGGTAGTACAGCACATTGGCCATGGTGAAGGCCGGAGCGCCTGCGCGCCCGCCCTCCAGGAAGGCCACCAGGGCGTCGCGCGTCTCCCGCGCGATGACGCCCGCCCGCACCGCCCCGTCCAGGTCCTTTTGCGTGAATTTCATCGGTTCTCCCGGTTTCCTCCGTCCTAGCCGGGAATATCCTCGAAGGTCAACACGTTGGCCGATATTGGCCCGCCTCACCCGGCCATTTGCCATTCTCCCACGGCTGGGCCATGATCGGCCCATGGCCCGCTCCCCGTCCAAGGAAACCGCGTACGTCTCGACCCTGCCCTTCTGGGGCGGGGTCGAGTTGCTGCGCGCCCGCTTCGTGACCCAGCGCTTCTCCCGGCACTTCCACGAGGGGTTCGCCGTGGGTTGCATCGAGGACGGGGCCATGCGCTTTGCCTATCGCGGCGAATCCGTGGTGGCCGCGCGCGGGCAGGTCAACCTGGTGGTCCCGGGCGAGCCCCACGACGGCCACGGCGCGGAAGCGTCCGGCTGGGCCTACCGCATGTTCTACCTCACGCCCGAGGCGCTCATGACCGCCGCCCGCGAGCTCATGCCCCGCCCGAACCTGCCCCACTTCCGCGCGGGCGTGCTGGACGACCCGGACCTGGCCGCGATGATCGACCGCACCCACCGGCGGCTGGCGCGGCCCGAAACCTCGCTCATGGAAAAGGAGACGCGCCTGCTCCGTCTGCTTGAAGCCTGGATCAGGCGGCACGCGGACGAACCCGGAAACGAGCCCCGCACCGGACGCGAACATCGGGCCGTGAGCCGGGCCCGCGAAATCATCGCGGACCGCTTCGCCGAGGACGTGCCCCTGTCCGAGCTGGCCCGCGAGGCCGGACTGTCCCCCTTCCACCTGGTACGCGTGTTCGAGAACCAGCTCGGCATCACGCCCCACGCCTACTTGACCCAGACTCGGGTCGAGCGCGCACGCCGTCGGCTGGCCGGGGACGGACGCGTGGCCGACATCGCCATGGACTGCGGGTTCGCGGACCAGGCGCACCTGACCCGGCTGTTCAAGCGCCAGACCGGAGTGACGCCCGGCAAATACCGCAAGATGCTTCAAAACGGGTGACCCCCTTTCGGGCATGCTCCGGTCATGTCCGAAAAACACTACGCCTATCTCAACCTTTCCCTGGCCATGATCCTGGTCGGCAGCTCCGTGGTGGCCGGCAAGATCATGGTCGACGAACTGCCCGTGTTCCTGGCCTCGGCCCTGCGTTTCGCCCTGGCCCTGGTCATCCTCCTGCCCGTCGTCCGGCTGCGCGAAGGCGGCCTGCCGCGCCTGTCCGGCCGGACCTGGGCCAAGCTGGCCGTCCAGTCCCTGTGCGGCTCGTTCCTGTTCACGGTCTTCCTGCTCTACGGCCTGACCCGGACCGGCCCGTCCTCGGCGGGCATCATTACCTCGACCACCCCGGCCTGCATGGGGCTCATCGCCTGGCTCTTCCTCAAGGACCGTCCGTCGCGCAAGGTTTTGGCCGGCATCCTCCTGTCCATGGCGGGCGTACTGGTCATCAACCTGGTCCAGGCCGCCCCGCACGGCGCGCCCGCCGGCGCGAATCCGGTCCTCGGCAACCTGCTCGTCCTGGCCGCCGTGCTCTTCGAATCCCTGTTCCTGCTCATCCGCAAGACCGTTCCCGAACCGCTCTCCCCTCTGGCCGTGGCCACGATCATTTCCCTGTTCGGCCTGCTCTGGTTCCTGCCCATGGGCGTGTACGAGGCCATCCACACCGACCTTGCCGCCATCTCCGCGACCGGGTGGCTCGTGGTCTTCTATTACGGCGCGTTCGTCACCGTACTCGCCTACCTCTTCTGGTTCGCGGGCATCACCAGGGTCCCGCCGTCCACTGCGGGCGTGTTCACCGCCATCATGCCCGTGGCCGCCCTGGCCCTGTCCGCCCTCGTCCTCCACGAACCCATCGGCTGGCAACAACTCACCGGCTGCGCCTGCGTATTGGGCGGCATCGTGCTGATATCGAGATAGGAGAAGAATGCCTCCGGACTCCCCTTCCAAACTTTTTGTGTGCCTTCGGCAGGGGCGTGCGGGGGCGTAGAGTTGTGCCGCTCCTCGGGGGAGACGAGTGTAGCTTGATAAAACGTGTCCCTAAGGGTTCGCGGCGTTTTCCTACAATGAAAGAACAGACAAACCCTTGCTCTCGCGCCATCCGCGCAGCGGCACAAAAAGTTTAGGAGGGAAGAGGGATGGAGGTCCGGGAAGGGAGAGGGAACCCTTTCTCAAAGGGTTCCCTCTCCCTTCCCCGCCGATCGCTGCTGTCCTCATCCGTAAGGCTCGAAGACTCGCCAACGGCTGGAGGCCCGGAGGCGCTCACAGTTCCAGATTGGTGAACGGCTTGCGCTTCTTTTTTTTCTTTTTCTTGGGTGGTTCGGGCAGGTCGTCGAGGTTGAGGGCCTGCTCGTCCTTGGGGTGATGGCGGCGGGCGGGCTCGGGTTGGGACCGGGCCAGGCGGCGGGCCTGGGCGAGCTTGGCGTGGGCCAGGTCGTTTTCCGGGTCCAGGGCCAGGACGTGTTCGAAGAACGGGGCCGCGTCGTCGGGGTAGCGCAGGTCGAGGTAGAGGGAGCCGATGTTCAGAGCCGCGCCCACGCTGCCGGAGTAGAAATTCGGGTCGATGGCGAGCGCTTTTTCGAAACAGTCCAGGGCGGTCATGCGCTCGTTCCCCTCCCAGTGGGCCAGCCCCATGTTGTAGTGGATGACCGCGTCCTCGGGGGTGATCTTCAGGGCCTTCTTGTAGACCTCCACGGCTTCGGCCCAGCGGCCCTCGCCGCGCAGGATGATGCCCAGCCGATTGAAGTGGACCAGGTCGTCGCGGCCGAGCACGCGCTTGGTGTCGATGACCCGGTTCAGGTATTTGACCGCCAGGTCCGGAGCCACGCCGGACACGGCGTCCACGATGCGTTCGGTCAGGTCCCCGACCATGGACCGGGTCTCGCGCTCGGCGGCCTGCACGCTCTGGTCCAGGTACCGTTCGGCCTGGGCGTGTTCGCCCTGGCGCAGGTGCTGCTCGGCGATGTCGATCTTGCGCTCCGGGTTGAGCGGCGAGATGGCGTCGAGCTCCTTGAGGTAGGCCAGGGCGCGTTCGTCCTCCATGTCGCGGAAGGCCTCGGCCAGCTTGACCAGCGGGGCCATGAAGATGGGGTTGGCCTCGTGGGCGGCCATGTAGGCCTGGACCGCCGAGTCCACCCGGCCGACGCCCATGAGCGCGTCGCCGCGCATGGCCAGGCCGCGCGCCGAGTCTGGCCGGATCATCAGGATGCGGTCCGAGGCGTTCAGGGCGGCCGTGTAGTTGTGCGCCTCCAGAAGCTTGCGGCAGTGCTCCATCTGGCGGCGCAGTTCCATGGGCGGGGAGATGGCTGCGGCCAGTTCCTCGATGACCTTGTTGGCCGAGGCGGGTTTGACCAGCACACGGGACACGCCCAGCTCGAAGAAGTAGGCCACGGTCTCCTGGGTGGCCTCCCAGGTGAGCACGATCATGCGCGCCTCCGGGCACTCGCGCGACAGCCGGATGATGAAGTCCGTGGACGGGCGGCCGTCGATCATACGCTCGATGAAGACCACGAAGGGGATGTCCTGCTCGCGCAGCTCCACACACTTGTCCACGGCCGCGTCCAGGGAGGTGAACGGCAACAGCGCGTCGCCGCGCAGGCCGATGACCCTTGAGACCATGTTGCGCAGGGCGCGGGTGAACCCGTAGTCGTCCGAGACGTAGACGATCACGCCCCCGTTCTTTTCGATGAAGTGGCGGACTATGCTGTCGGCGGATTCGGGCGCCATGCGCATCCCCTTTGGCTGCCGGTGGCGAAGCGGTGATCCGCTCCTTGCTCCGACAGTACGTGAAGTGGGGGAAACGGGTCAACCCGGCCGAAAAAAAGGGACCGGACGGAAGCGCCACCGGTCCCCGCTTCGGGCATATGGAAGAAATGCTCTCAGCCCACCGCGTCCTTGAGGGCGGCGAGCTTGCGCGCGGCCATGGGGTTTTCCGGGTTGAGGGCGAGCGCGTTCTCGAAGCAGGGGATGGCGTATTCGTATTCACGCAGGTCGGCGAACAGGGAGCCGAGGTTCATGGAGACCGTTTCGCTGGCCTTGTAGAAATCCGGGTTGTTCTCCATGGCTTTCATGAAGCACTGGCCCGCCCGGCGCTTGTCCCCGCCGTCGTAGTAGGCCATGCCCATGTTGTAGTGCAGCCCCTCGTCCTCCGGGGAGATGCGCAGGGCAGTCGCGTAGTTGTCGATGGCTTCTCGCCACTTGCCCTGGCCGCGCAGGGCGATGCCGAGCTTGTTGAACAGGGAGATGTCGTTTTTATCCAGTCGGCTGCCCTTGGCCTCCAGCACCTTGGTCAGGTACTTCTCGGACATGCCCGGATCGTCGACCACGGCCTCGGAGATGTTCTCGGCCACGGCGCTGATCATGCTCATGGCCTCGCGGGTCACGGTCTCGATGGCCTGGTCGAAGTAGGCCTCGGCCTTGTCCATCTCGCGGCGCTTCACGTGGACCTTGCCGATCTCGGTCTTGCGCTGGGCGTTGAGCGGGCTCAAGCGGTCGAGTTTCTTCATGTACTTGAGCATCTCGTTGTCGTCCACGCCCCGGTACGCGTCGACCAGCTTCTTGATGGGTTCCAGGTAGATCTTGGAGCTCTCGTGGGCCCGGTGGTAGCTCTCCAGGGCCTTGTCCAGCTCGTTCTGGGCCATGTGCACGTCGCCCTTGAGCATCAGCCCCGCCGGGCTCTCCGGCTTGATCGCCAGGACCTTCTGGGCGATCTTCATGGCCTCCATGAACTTGCCCGCGGCCAGGCTCCGCTTGCCCAGGTGCATATACTCGCTGAGCTTGCCCTGGGGTTTGACGGTAAAGGCCAGCTTCTCGATGATGTTGTTCATGGACGCGGGCTTGGAGATGACGTTGGACACGCCGATCTCGTAGAAATAGGCGATGTTCTCGCGCTTGGTCTCGCCCACCAGGACGATGATCTTCAGTTCGGGCAAAAGCCGCTTGAGGGTCAGGATGGTGTCCGTGCTGGTGTTGCCGCCGATCATCCGCTCGATGAAGACGATGAACTCCAGCCCGGCCTTGTGCATGGCCTGGACCCTTTTCAGTCCGGCGTGGACGGTCTCGGCCACGGACAGGCAGTCCCGCTTGGTGCCGATGATCTTGAATATGGTCGAAGAGAGCATCCGCTTGAAGAGCGGGTCCTCGCTGATCAAGATAATGGAACCATTGGTCTTTTCAAAATAATCGTAGACGATGGAATCGTATTTGCCGGCCATAATCTCCCCTGGTCGCGTCGATCCGCGAGGTCTCCGCGCACCTTGTCACCGCCGGCGCGCAGAGGAGAGCATGGCATGGGCCCCGGCAAAATGGAATGATAATTCCCCGGAGCGGCCGGGCGGGATCAGAGCTCGCGCACGTCGCCCGGCTCGGGCACGAAACCGTGGACCTCGGGCTGTGTCTCGACGGCCATGCGGATCATGTCCATCATCGAGTGCCGGATGGTCCGCTTCATGTGCACCAGGGCGCACGCCTTGGCCCCGGACTTGCGGGCCATGTCCAGGGAGGTACCCACGTCGCCGTGGCCCAGGGTGATCTCGTCCAGGGTGAAGGCCTCGTGGACCACCAGGTCGCAGCCTTCGGCCAGGTCCACGGTGGCGTCCGTGGGCTTGCCGTCCCCCGAGTAGTACAGGGACCGGCCCCCGGCATCCAGGCGGATGGCCAGGCAGGGCATGGAGTGGTCGTTGAGGGCGAAGCGGAAGCGGAACCCGCCGTGCTTGAAGTCCTCGCCGGGCACGCACTCGATGAAGAATATCTCGAACCCGGCCCTGGACAGGGCGTTGGAATAGGCCAGCTCCATGAGCCGATTGACCCTGGACTCGATGCCGTTCGGGCCGAGGATGGTCAGGCGTTTGGTGCGCCCCTCCTCCATGGAGCGGACGATCAGGGCCGGGAGGCCGAAATAGTGGTCCGCATGGAAATGGGAGATGTAGACCGCGTCCAGGTCGAGGGGGTTTTCGGCATGCTCCCACAACCGGCAGGAGACGTTGAAGCCGCAGTCGAGCAGAATGGACGAGCCGCCGGACTCCACCAACAGGGAGGTATTCGGCAAACGTTCGTCAAAGGCCTCGCCCACCCCGACAAAAGTGACGCGCATCGGCTGCTCCGTATTCTGATGTTCCCTCAAGAGGAGACTATCTATCAGAAATGACGCGGGAGTGGAAGGCCGGGGGATCAATCGTCATCACGATTGCGCACGTCCTCCCGCCAGGAGTTGAGCGGCGCGTAGCAGCCCTGCCCGGCGTGCTGGGAACGCTTGACCTGCTCGGCGGTCTCGGGATCGAGCATCAGCCCGCACATGTAGCGGTTCGCCTCCCCGTCCCAGAACAGGTCGGGGCAGCGGCGCATATAGCCGTATCTTCTATGGGATTCCATGCAGGGGTCCTGTAGACAGCACCACCCGCAACCGACGCACGGTTTGGACATGATCGCATTCTCCTGGTCGAGCTGTCCCAGCGATACCGTTACCCTTCGCGAAAAGCAAGAATGCCGGCTTGACAGATCGTTCACTCACATTCATAAACAATCACTGCGAAATTATTATGCTCGAGAAGCCATAGTGCCCTATACCGCCTGTATACAACCCATGGAGACGTACCTGAAGATAAGCGTCTCCGGGACCATGGAGTCCATGGAAGACATGGCCGACTTCGCCGAACTCCTCGACAGGCTGAGCGAAGAGTACGGCCTGTACCGGGCGTTGCTCGACGAGACGCGCCTGCGCAAGCATCTGGACGTCCTCGACGCCTACCGTCTGGCCGAAGCCGACATCTCCACCCGTGCGGCGGCCAAGGGCGTGCGCATGGCCTGCCTGCCCAGCCCGCAGGGTGCGGAATTCGCCCGGAACATGGAGACCATCCTGCACAACCGGTCCGTCAGCTATCGGGTCTTTTCCGACCCGGACGAGGCCGTGGCCTGGCTGACCCGCTGAGCGGTCCCCGGCATCCATACGCAAAAAGAATTGGACCATACCGGCCCGGCGCGTATACCCCTCAAGAAAAATACGAGGATTCTCCCATGAACATATTCACCGACTCCGTGTCCTTCTTCAAGATGCAGGGCTGCGGCAACGACTTCGTGGTCATCGACAACCGTGAACTCGGCGTCCCCGAGACCGCCATGGCCGACTGGGCCAAGGCCGTGTGCGCCCGCGCCTTCGGCGTCTGTGCCGACGGCCTGTTCTTCCTCGAGAACGCCGACGACCCGGCGCTGGCCTACCGCTGGCACTTCTACAACTCCGACGGCTCCAGGGCCGAGATGTGCGGCAACGCCTCGCGCTGCGCCGCCAAGCTCTCCCACGCCATCGGCCTGGCCCCGGCCGAACACGCCTTCGGCACCGACGCCGGGCCCATCCGGGCCAAGGTCCTCCTGGACGGCCCGGACGAAGGCCGCGTCAAGGTCCAGCTCACCCCGCCGCTCAAGACCGAGACCGACATCGCCCTGGATATCGACGGCCGGCCCCTGACCGTGCACTTCACCGACACCGGCGTGCCCCACACCGTGGTCTTCGTGGACGACGTCACCAAGATCGACATCATGGACCTCGGCCCCAAGATCCGCTACCACGCCCACTTCGCGCCCGCCGGGACCAACGTCAACTTCGCCCAGGTCATCGACGAAAACACCATGCTCCTGCGCACCTATGAACGCGGCGTGGAAGCCGAGACCTATGCCTGCGGCACCGGCGCCGCCGCCACCCAGCTCCTGGCCCACACCCTCGGCCTGACCAATGACCACGCCGACCTGACCACCACCGGCAACGAGGTCCTGACCGTGTTCCTCGAAAACGACACCGTCTACCTCCAGGGCGCCGCCGAACTGACCTTCCAGGGCGAACTCTACCTCAAGCCCCTGGGCCTGAGCCTGTAGCCCCGCGCCAGAGACAAATCAAAGTGGCCGCTCCTCTCGGAGCGGCCACTTTTCGCCTCCGGCGGCCGGGGAGGGAGAAAACCCTTTGGAAACGGTCGTTTCCTCCCCTTCCCCGGACCCCCATCCCTCCTTTTCCCAAGCTCTTCGGTGCCGCTTCGCGGAGTATGCGAACGCTGGAACGTGCCTTTCCCCCGTTGTCGGAAAACGCCGCAAAACCCATTTCTCAAGTTCTCCCCAAACGACGGGGCGGCGTTGGCAACCGTCCCGAAGGGTTCGCGCCGGGCGGCCCTCCGAGGCCCATGGACGTCCGGCGCGAACCCTTCGGGACACCGCATAGCCAAGCTACGACCGCCCCCCACGTACAACCAGCCTCCTCCCCGCTTTCGCACGCCCCTGCCGAAGGCACACAAAAAGTTTGGGAAGGTCCAGGGAACCCTTTTCAAAGGGTTCCCTGGTCTCCCCGAAGGGGCCGCCGGAGGCATTCCTCTCCTACTTAACCTGCGTGGCGGCCACCCGTTCTTCCTGGGTCATTCCGGCCAGCCGTTCGACTTCGGCCAGGTCGAGGCCGAGGCCTTGGGCCACGCGGGTGCCGTAGTCCTCGTGGGTCAGGTAGAACAGGGCGCACTGCCTGAGCTGGATGGGCTGGGGCACGGTCTGCATGTTGCCCACGATGTTGCTGACGAGGTTGGCCCGGTCCTGGTCGGTCATGACCACGGAATAGAGGGTGCCGGGCTGGACGAAGTCGTCGTTGGGATAGTTGAACTCATGCCGCTGGCCCACGCCTTCGAGCGGGATGTCGGGTTCATTGGAGACGTTGTCCGGGGCCGGTCCGTTAAAGGAATTGGGCCAGTAGTTGGGGCCGGAACCGCCGTTTGCGTCCACGCGCATGTTGCCGTCGCGCTGGTAGTTGTTCTCGGGCGCATTCTTGGCCTGGTTGACCGGGATGAGGTGGTAGTTGGGCCCGAGCCGGTGCAGGTGGGTGTCGTGGTAGGAGAAGAGCCGTCCCTGGAGCATCTTGTCGGGCGACACGCCGATGCCGGGCACGAGGTTGCTCGGGTTGAATGCGGCCTGTTCCACTTCGGCGAAGTAGTTTTCCGGGTTGCGGTCGAGCACGAGCTTGCCCACGGTGATGGGCGGGACCTCCTTGTGCGGCCAGACCTTGGTGATATCCAGGATGTCCCACTGGAAATCCTCGGCCTGTTCCGGGGTCATGATCTGCATCTCCAGGGTCCAGGACGGGTAGTCCCCGGCCTCGATGGCGTTGAACAGGTCGCGGGTGGCGTGGTCCGGGTCCTTACCCCGCATGGCGTCGGACTCCGGCCCGGTCAGGTTCTTGATCCCCTGGTCGGTCTTGAAGTGGTACTGGACCCAAAAGTATTCGCCCTTGTCGTTGTACCACTTGTAGGTATGGCTGGAGTAGCCGTTCATGTTTCTGAAGGTGGCCGGAGTGCCCCGGTCGGAGAAGAGGATGGTCACCTGGTGCATGGACTCAGGGGTCAGGGACCAGAAGTCCCAGGCCATGGTCGGGCTCTTCAAGTTGGTCAGCGGGTCACGCTTCTGGGTGTGGATGAAGTCCGGGAACTTGAGCGGATCGCGGATGAAGAAGACCGGGGTGTTGTTGCCGGTCATGTCGTAGTTGCCGTCCTCGGTGTAGAACTTGAGCGCGAAGCCGCGCGGGTCGCGCTCGCAGTCCGCACTGCCCTTTTCGCCACCCACGGTGGAGAACCGGGCAAAGACCTCGGTCCTCTTGCCCACTTCGGACAGGAAGGCGGCCTTGGTGTATTGGGTCACGTCGGCAGTGACCTCGAAGTAGCCATGGGCCCCGGCACCCTTGGCGTGCACCACCCGTTCGGGGATGCGTTCACGGTCGAAGTGGGCGAGTTTCTCCAACAGATGCACGTCCTGCATCAAGGCCGGACCGCGCTCCCCGGCGGTTATGGTATTCAGATCGTTGCCAACGGGGCAACCAAAGGCACCGGTCATTTTTTTCGTGTCTTTTGACATAGCCGTCTCCTGTGTTTGCATTCTGTTCGAACCCAATCCCACCCTGCGTCTCCACAGAGTATCGTGCCGAACATAACACAAGAAAATAATAATCGATACCGCTTGTCGTGTAATCTTTCCGGCGATCAGGGTGTACCCTCCAACCCGTTCTCTTGGCGGGATATTTCCCGGACCACAGACTCTCGGGCACCCCCTCCCGCCGCTGGCCTTGACTTCGCGCAAAAGTGAACATAGTGTTCATTTATCAAAAGCGAATTAACAATTCATTTTTCAAGAAGGAGCAAGGCCGATGGCCCAGATTCTCAAGGAGAGCGTCCGGGAACGGATCTCGACCGCCGCCGAGGCGCGCTTCGCCGAACAGGGGTTCGACAACGCGACCATAGACGCGATCGCCCGGGACGCGGGCGTGGCGGCGGGCACGGTGTACAAGTATTTCTCCAACAAACAGGCGTTGTTCTCCTCGATCGTCACGGAAGAATTCGTGGCCGAATTGTCGCGCCTGACCCGGGAGCGGATCGCCGCCTTTGCCCGGCCGGAGGGCATGGAGACCGGTCAGGACACGGCGGCCGGAGCGTCCGGGGAACTGCTCTCCTTCCTGGCCCGAAACCGGCTGAAAGCCGTCATCCTTCTAGGCTGGGGGCAATGGACGAAATACGCGGATTTCGTCCCGGACTATATCCGGGACATGGAAGCACAGGCACTGGCCCAGGCGGGCAGGCAGTTCCCGCAGCTGGAGCAGGCCCGGACCTTCCGTTTCATGGTCCGGCGCATCCTGGAGGAGTCCGTCCGGGGCATGGTGGCCATCCTCCGAGAGTTCGAGGACGAGGCCGACATCCGCCGGGCCTTCGCGGCGGCCGCGCGCTGCCGGATGGCGGGCATCAACGCCCTGGTGGCCTGGGCCCTGGCCGAGGGGGAATAGCCGTGCGCGCGTTCGACATCATGGCCGAGGCCAAAATGCGCCAGTGGGAACAGGACAAGAAGGACGGCAAGATCAAGCCGTCCGGCGGGCCGACCCTCTCCGTGGAGTCCGGCGACTCGCTTGAGAAGCAGCTTTTCGCCGACATAACGCGGCTCATCCGCCGGTCCCGCCAGGAGCCCCTGCAGACCAGCGCGGAAACGCTACGGGAAGCGGAGAAATTGCAGGTGCAGTTATCGGCCCGGCTCGAAAGGACCGGGGCCTGCCACCTCAGCCGGTATGTAGCCGACAGGGTGCGGGCCTTGCGCGAAGGCAGGGACGAATAACCACCCTCCCCCGAACAAAAAGGCCCTCGCAATTGATGCGGGGGCCTTTTCATTACCAAAGTGAGGCTTTCGAGAGTGGTGCGGATGTGCCGCTATCGGAAGCCGACGCTACCCGAGCAGGTCCTTGTTGCCTTCGACCAGATCGGTGACCACGCCCGGATCGGCCAGGGTCGAGGTGTCGCCGAAGTCCGTGGAGCCCTCGACGATCTTGCGCAGCACGCGGCGCATGATCTTGCCCGAGCGGGTCTTGGGCAGTCCGTCCGCGAACTGGATGAACTCCGGGGTGGCGATGGGGCCGATCTCCTTGCGCACCCAGGTCTTGAGGTCCTTGACGATGTCGTCGTCGGGCTCCACGCCGGAACGCAGGGTCACGTAGGCGTAGATGGTCTCGCCCTTGATGTCGTGGGGCATGCCGACCACGGCGGCCTCGGACACGTCGGGGTGGGCCACCAGGGCGGACTCGATCTCGGCCGTGCCCATGCGGTGGCCCGACACGTTGATGACGTCGTCCAGGCGTCCCATGATCCAGAAGTAGCCGTCCTCGTCCACGCGCGCGCCGTCGCCCGCCTCGTAGGCTCCGGGGAACCCGGCGAAATAGGTGGACTTGTAGCGTTCCGGGTTGCCCCAGACGTTGCGCAGCATGCCGGGCCACGGCTTGTCGATGATCAGGTGGCCGCCCTCGTTGGGCTCGGCGCGGGTGCCGTCGCGGCGCACGATCTGGGCCGATACGCCGGGCAGGGGCAGGGTCGCGGAGCCGGGCTTGAGCGGGGTGGCGTAGGGCATGGCCGAGATCATGATACCGCCGGTCTCGGTCTGCCACCAGGTGTCCACGATGGGCAGTTTCCCGTTACCCACGTGGTCGTGGTACCACAGCCACGCCTCGGGGTTGATGGGCTCGCCCACCGAGCCGAGCAGGCGCAGGGAGGAGGTGTCGTAGGTCTTGGTCCACTGCTCGCCCTCGCGCATCAGCGCACGGATGACCGTGGGCGCGGTATAGAAGATGTTGACCTTGAACTTGTCCACGATCTGCCAGAAGCGGTCCGGCTTGGGATAGCTCGGCACGCCCTCGAACATGACCGAGGTGGCCCCGAGCGCCAGCGGGCCGTAGACGATGTAGGAGTGGCCGGTGATCCAGCCCACGTCGGCCGTGCACCAGTACACGTCGTCGTCCTTGACGTCGAAGACGATCTGGGTGGAGTGGGCCGCGTAGGTCAGGTAGCCGCCCGTGGTGTGCAGCACGCCCTTGGGCTTGCCCGTGGAACCGGAGGTGTACAGGATGAACAGCGGGTCCTCGGCCTCCATCTCCTCGTAGCCGCAGTCCGAGGTGATGTCCTCGGCCGTGATCTCGTCGTGCCACCAGGAATCGCGGCCCTCGACCATGTTGACCTCGTTGCCGCCGCGCTTGACCACGATGCACTGCTCCACCGAGGGGCAGTCCTTGAGGGCCTCGTCCGCGTTGGGTTTGAGCGGAATGGTCTTGCCCGCGCGCAGGACCGCGTCGGCCGTGACCAGGACCTTGGCCTCGGCGTCCTCGATGCGCGATTGCAGGGCGATGGACGAGAAGCCCGCGAACACGATGGAGTGCGGCGCGCCCAGCCGGGTGCAGGCCAACATGGCGATGGCCAGTTCCGGGATCATGGGCATGTACAGGGAGACCCTGTCGCCGCGCTTGACGCCCTTCTTCTTCAGTACGTTGGCGAACCGGCAGACCTCGGTATGGAGCATCTGGTAGGTGTAGACCCGGACGTCCTCCTCGGGCTCGCCCTGCCAGATGAGCGCGGCCTTGTTCCGGCGGCCGCCGGTCAGGTGGCGGTCCAGGCAGTTGTAGGCCACGTTGGTCCTGCCGCCCGAAAACCACTTGAACTCCGGCTTGTCGTAGTCCGCCTCCAGCACGGAATCGAAATCGGAAAACCAGTCGATCAGCTCCTTGGCCCGTTCGCCCCAGTACCCTTCCGGGTCCTTCAGAGCCCGATCGTGGGCCGCCCGGTAGGCGTCCATGCTCGGAATCCATGCCTGCTCGGCCATGGCGGCGTCGGGCTGAAATATCTGTCCATCCTTTTGCATGCTTTCGATTTTCTTTTCTTCTTCGGTCATCGAGATGCTCCTGAGCTGATCGTTTCTTCGCCTCGCCCGTGTGGCACGGGCCGCAACCCACTGGAATGTCGAACCATGGCGGAGTCCGCCGTCGACACCCTATCACCTATAGAAAGCGAAAGCCAACCGCCCCTCTTTTTAGGTGAACGGTCACAAACCACCCGGTGAACGGTTTGGGGGCGGCGAGTGGCTCGGGGGGCGGCTTGCGATAGCGGGCCATCTGCACATTTTCCGAGGGCCCGCCTGATCCTCACGTACAGGGAGTACGCTGCGGTCAGGCGGACCCTCGAAAAATGCACAGCTGACCCACTCTCCCAAGCCTTGTGCGAGCGCGGTGGGAGAGCCGCTGTCGGGTGCTGCGCACCCGATTCGCTCCAGGGAGGAAGAGGGCTTGTTGCGTTCGCACAAATTTGCCGAAGGCACACAAAAAGCTTTGAAGGGGAGTCCAGAGAGGAAACTTTCTCGAAAGTTTCCCCTCTGGCCGCCGGAGGCATGCTTCGCCACGGCCGGGGCCAACTACCGCGACTACCAGTATACCCCGGACAACCGGCTGATGCGCGCCGGGGGCGGGCAGTATTCGCACGACGAGCGTGGGTTCCGGTCCATCTGGTCGGACAAGGGCGTATACACCCTGTACGAGTACAGCCCGGACTATCGGCTGCTCAAGGCCGAGGAGGAAGACCGGGACAAGGCCTTCACCTTTGCTCACGACGAGGACGGACAGCGCGTGGCCAAATACCTGAACGGCCAGCTCGTCGAGGCCTGCCAGTGGCTCGACTTCGTGCGCCTTGCTGCGTTTTATGACGGGCAGCACCAATACGAATTCGCCTACCGCGACGGCGAGCGCACCTTCGCCATGCGCCGCGACGACGGGACCGTGGCCGGGCTGTTCTACGATCAGGTCGGCTCCCTGCGCGTGGTTGCCGATATGGACGGCAACGTGATAAAGGATGTCCTATGCGACCCGTTCGGCGGGATCATTGAGGACACCAACCCGGCCCTGCGTCTGCCCCTCAGCTTCGCGAGCGGCCTGCACGACCGGGACCTGGGCTCAACCGCTTCGGCTGGCGGGACTACGACGTCAGGACCGGCCGATGGACCGCCGCCCCGCTCCGTTTCCGGTTCGCCTCCGGCCTGGGCCAACTCTCAAGAGGCGGCTTGCATCTCAACGCAATGGAATAAACACCGGCATCCCCAACCACGCCCGTTCTCCCCTGCCGAAGGCACCCAAGAAGTTTAGGAAAGGATGGGATGGAGTCTGAGGAAGGGGAAGGAAAAGCCCTTTTCAAGGGTTTCCTTCCCCTTCCCCCAGCCGCCGGAGGCATCCCCCTACCCGGCCACGGCGCGGGCGAAGAAGCGGCAGGTCAGGTCCTGCCACCAGACGAAGCCGAGTTCGGCGTCCACATACCAGGCGGCGGTGAAGGCCTTGCGGTCGGCGGACCAGAGGCGGGCCTTTTGCGGGTCGAAGGCGGGTTCCAGGCAGAATTCGCCGGGCTCGGTGCGGCCGGTGAAGAGCGTGGCCAGTTCGGCCACGGTGGGCAGCCGCCAGTCGGTGCGGCCGCCGTATGCGTTTTTGTTCAGGCGGGCGACGTGCGCGTTGGCGCGCTCCCAGGTCAGCGGGTAGCGGGAGCCGTACCGCTCCCAGACCAAGCCCCTGGTGCGCTCCAGGACCGTGCCGTCGCCCTGGTCCGCGAACTCGCCGTGGGCGTAGCACTCGGGCCGCCACAGCTCGTCCAGGCCGAAGGCCGCGCGCCCCTGCTTGAGCCCGGCCTTGAGCGGCTCGGACCGGGGGGGCGGACAGGTCTCCAGGGGTTCGGGCTCGGCCAGGAGGTCCGGGGCCGCGCAGGCGACATCGCGTTGCTCGCGCCAGCGGGCTTCGAGTTCGTCCAGGGCGTCGAGCATGGCCGGGCCGTTTTGGAACCGGGCCGCCGGATCGCGGGCCAGGGCCGTGGCGAAGAAATCGTCCCAGGTCCGGTCCAGGTCGGGGTGGATCTCGCGGATGGGGGGCGCGCCCTTGCCGTCCGGCTTCTCGTTCGGCAGCCGTCCGGTAAGCATGCGGTACAGGGTCACGCCCACGGAATAGAGGTCCGAGCGCTCGTCCGCGGACTCGGGGTCCGCCTCCTGCTCGGGCGCGGCGTAGTACGGCGAGCCCACGACCATGCCCTTGTGATGGTGGGTGCTTTCGCCGCGCAGCTTGGACAGGCCGAAGTCGATGAGCTTGACCGTGCCCGGCCCGCCCTGGTCCTCGGCGAGCATGACGTTGAACGGCTTGACGTCGCGGTGGATGATGCCCTCGTAATGCAGCCGGTCCAGACCGCCGGTCATGCCGCGCGCGATGGACAGGGAGGTCTCCACCCCGAGACGCCGGGACTCGCGCTCCACTTCGTAGGTCTCGCCCATGAGCGCCCCGAGATTGCCGCAAAAATATTCCATGGTGAAGTGCGGGGGCACGGGTTTACCGTCCGCGTGTTCGCCGCCGCCCACGTCGAGCACGGCGGCCACGTTGGGGTGGCTGATGGAGGCCATGGCGGCGGCCTCTTTGAAGAACATCTCCCTGAGGGCGTCGCCGCCCACCAGGTCCTCCATGATCTCGGCCGGTTTGAGGACCTTGAGGGCCACGATGCGGCCGGTCACGGGCATGGCCGCCTTGTACACCGCGCCCATGCCGCCCCGGCCGAGCAGGCCGCGTATTTCGTATCGTCCTATGCGCATGGGCGCAGGGTAGCCCAAGGGCACGGCCCGCGTCCATCCCGCGTTTGCAGCCGGGCAGATTGTCCGCCATGGACGGTGAAGGAAGGGAAGCGGCCGCCCCGGATCAGGCGCCGTGCAGGTCGGCCGATCGGCCCTGAAGGGGCGGAGACCGCAGTCCCCGCCCCTGACCGGGATGGGTCCGGGGCCGATCCCCGGACTTCCCGGACAGCCTACACCCTGTTTTCGCCAGATCCGGGTTTCGGGAGAGAATGTCGGGGAAAAACGCCCGATAGGCATAAAAAAACAACTTGACGGGGTCTGTCCCGCGACCGCTTGCCAAGGCCACCCTTGACGTATACTTTAGACATAATCTAGACAGATACGCCACAGTGACAGAACAGGGGGGAGCTACCCATGAAGAAAACCATACTGGCCCTTGCGGTGCTGACCGCGGCCGCCCTTGTCCTCGGCGGCTGCTTCCGCAAACACATCGAATCCGCGCCGCCGGTCAAGCAACCGGCCCGACAGGTCGAGGCCACCGAGCCGCCCGTCATCGAGGAGACCCACGTGGTGGGCGAGGAAAAGCCCCTGGATGCGCCCATCGACGAGGTCTACGAGGTGGATGCGGCCAAGCAGGCCGGGACCAAACCGCCTTCCGTAGGCGAAACCACCCTGGCCGAGGAGCCCCTGCCCGACGCGAACCAGCTCAAGCGCGAGGCCGAAGCCGCCGTAGCCCAGGGCACGCCTCCGGCCACGGAACAGGCAGCGGGACCGGCCGCGAGCGCCGAGGCCAAGCCGACTCCGGTGCAGGCTCCGGCCGATCCGGAGGACGAGATCGTCGGCATCGGGGACGAGGCGGAGGTGCCGGGTGCGACCCGGACTGCGGCGCCGGCTGCTGCGCCAGCCATGGCCGCTCCCGGCCCCTATTATGTGCAGGTGGGCGCGTTCTCGGACCAGAAAAACGCGGACAGAGCCCTCGAGCGTCTCATTGCGGACGGCTACAAGGGCTCTGTTATGGTCAAGACCGACGAGGGGCTGTTCCGCGTGCAGGCGGGTTCGTTCCCGGACGAGGCAACGGCCGGGGCCGCCCTGGACAGACTGAAGACGGACTACCCCAAGGGGTTTGTGCTGAAGAAGCCGTAAGTCCGGCGTTTGACCGAACTTCGGGGCCGGGTGTCGCCACTCGGCCCTTTTTTGCGTCTTCGGCCTAGGGATTCAGTTCGGCGCGGAACTTGCGGGACAACCGGAACACGACCACCTTGCGCGGGGGCAGGGTGATGGTCTGGGTCGTCTGCGGGTTGCGGCCCTTGCGGGCGCGCTTGTCGTACGCTTCGAACTTGCCGAAACCGGAGATCAGCAGGGCATGGTCCTTCTTGATGGACTTCTTCATGACCTCAAGGATGGTCTCCACCAGGTCCTTGATCTCGGCGCGATTCTTGTCGGTGCGTTCGTAGATGTAGTCCACGATTCCGGCTTTGGTGAGAGTGCTCATCGATTGCCTCCAAAAAGGGTTATCAATAACTTACTTCAGCAATCCCGCGATAGTGGCCGCGAGTTTCTGCATGTCGTCCGGGTTCCCGTAGGACGACTGGGCCCACAGTTTCAGGCCGTCGTCCGTAAACCTCGGTATGAGATGAAAATGCGCGTGATGAACCAGTTGTCCTGCTGCTTCGAAGTTGTTCTGCATGAGGTTGAGCCCGTCGGCTCCCGTGGCCTCCATGACCGCGCCGCCCACGGCGGACAAGGCCTGGAACAGGTCGTTGCCGAGCGCCGGGGGGACGTCCATGAGCGTCGGATGGTGGTCCTTGGGCAGCACCAGGGCATGGCCCGGATGCACGGGCGCGATGTCCAGGAAAGCCAGGACCGTGTCCGATTCAAAGATCTTGGCGCAGGGGATCTCCCCGGCCACGATCTTGCAGAAAATACACTCTGAATCCGCTATCGGCATTCGTCTTTTCCTCCGGCAGGCCCGAATCCCAAACGTTTCAAGCGCATGGAATCCACGGTCTTGCGATGACAGTTTTTGACCGTTACTCGCATTCATACAAGGGATATCCAGTTAAATCAAGTCTGTTCGTGTAAATTCCTGAAAACCCCCGCCCTGCAAGGGTTGCCGCGTAGTCTAGATATAGTCTGAAAAATCGGACAGTTGGTCCAGCCTGCTTCGGCCGGTTTGGCAAAACCACAAAAATAATGCGTTATTTTAGTGTATTGTGGTAAAATTCCGTCTGCAAACAAACCATTGCCTATTGTTTTTTTTTGAGACAACCTAGGCGCGGTCCCGCGATGCAAACCGCCGACCCGCAACCGGCACACGACAAGGAAAAAGATCATGTCCATCCTGTTCATAGGGAAAAGGAACGACCCATACACCGACGACGCGGCCGACACCGTCGGGCAACTCTTTGAGAACGCCGTCGTGATCCGCCTCGCGCGGGGGGAGCGGCTCCCGGAGTCCGTAACTTCCTGGGCGGGCGACTGGCTCGTCTCCTACCTCTGCCCGCAGGTCCTGCCCGGCTCCCTCCTGGAGCGGGCCTCCCTCGGGGCGATCAACTTCCACCCCGGCCCGCCGGAGTACCCCGGCATCGGCTGCACCAACTTCGCCATCTACAACGGCGAGAAGGAATACGGCGTGACCTGCCACTTCATGGAGCCCCAGGTGGACAGCGGCGGCATCATCGAGGTCAGCCGGCTGCCCATATATGAGGCGGACACCGTCTACACCCTGACCAGGCGATGCTACGCTTACCAGATCAGGCTGTTCCACGAAGTGATGCACCGCATCCTGGCAGAAGGCGGGTTGCAGCCGAACGGACTCCAATGGCAGCGGAAGGCCTACACCTCGAGAGACTTCCGGGAACTGTACACCATCACCCCGTCCATGTCGGAGGCCGAGATCGCCCGGCGCACCAGGGCCGTGACGTTCCCCGGCTATCCCGGACCGGAGCTGCTGCTGCACGGCAAGCGCTACGTACTCCAGGAGCTCAACCGCCCCATCCCGACCGACGGGTAACAACAACCTTGCCGCAGGCCGCAGGCCTGCCGATACAATGGAGCTATTCATGACCAAGACCGGCATTCTCTTCCCCGGACAGGGATCCCAGGAAAAGGGCATGGGCCGCGACGTGGCCGAGGCGGACTCCGCCGCCCTGGACCTCTGGAAGCTGGCCGAGCGCGAGTCCGGCCTGGCCCTGCGCGAAATCTACTGGGACGGCGAACCGGCCGACATGGCCGACACCCGCGCCCTGCAACCGGCCCTGACCGTGGTCAACCTGACTCTCTGGCTGGCCGTGAAGGACAAGCTCGTCCCCTCGGCCACGGCCGGGCATTCGCTGGGCGAGTTCGCCTCTCTGGGCGCGGCCGGGATCCTCGGCGTGGAGGACTGCATCCGGGCCGTGACCCTGCGCGGACGGCTCATGGCCGAATCGGGCGGCGCGGGCCACGGCATGGCCGCCGTGGTCAAGCTGGCCCAGGACCGGGTCGAGGAGATCGTGGCCGAAGCCGTGAAACAGTCCGGCAAGGAGCTGCGCATCGCCAACTACAACACCCCGGCCCAGTTCGTCATCTCGGGCGAGGCCGAGGCCCTGGACGCGGCCGAGGCGCTGGTCAAGGAAGCCAAGGGGCGGGCCATCCGGCTGGCCGTGTCCGGGGCGTTCCACTCCCCGCTCATCCGGGAGGCCGCCGACGAGTTCGCCGCCTTCCTCGACACGCTTGACTGGAGGGCCCCCGCCTTCCCGGTCTTCCACAACGCCACGGCCCTGCCCGAGCCCGACGCGGCCTCGATCAAGTCCGTCATGCAACGCCAGATGACTTCCTCGGTCCTGTGGACCCAGACCATCCGGGCCATGTGGTCTGCCGGGGTCCGCGAATTCATCGAGGTCGGCCCCAAGGGCGTGCTCTTCAAGATGCTCAAGGCCAACCTCGGCTCCGAAGAGGAGCAGTGGACCGGCCTGAACGTCGGCAACCTCCAACAGGCCGGGGAGCTGTAGCCCCGTGCCCCGCGCCTACGGCATTATCGGCTGGCCGCTGGGCCACACCATGTCCCCCGCCCTGCATAACTGGGGGTTCGCCGAGCTCGGCCTGGACGCGCACTACACGGCCTGGCCGCTCGAACCGACCGACCTGCCCGCGTTCATGGAGCGCGTGCGCGCCGAGCCCATCCACGGGCTGTCCGTGACCATCCCGCACAAACGGGCGGTCATGGCCCACCTGGACCGCATCTCCGACCGGGCGCGGGCCATCGGTGCGGTCAACACCGTTTATTGGGACGGCAAAGCCCTGTACGGCGAAAACACCGACGTCATCGGCGTGGTCGCCCCCCTGCGCGGGCTCGACCCCCTGCCGCGCTCGGCCATGGTGCTCGGCGCGGGCGGCGCGGCCAGGGCGGCCGTGGCCGGGTTCCTGGAGCTGGGCATCCCGCGCGTGGCCGTGGCCAACCGCACCCAGGCCAAGGCCGAGGCGCTGGCCGCCGACTTCGGGGTGGCGTGCGTCCGCTGGGACGAGCGCATGGACGCCGACTGGGAGCTCATCTGCAACACCACGCCCCTGGGCATGTCCGGGGACCTGGAAGGCCGAACCCCGTGGAATGCGGACCGCTTCGCGACGGGCGCCGTGGCCTACGATATCGTGTACAACCCGCTTGAAACCCGCTTCCTGGCCGAGGCCGGGGCCGCCGGGTGCCGCACCGTCTCGGGCCTCGAGATGTTCCTGCACCAGGGGTTGGCCCAGTTCCGGTTGTGGACCGGGCAGGACATGGACGAGGCCGGGGCGAGACGACTGCTCCTCGCGGCCCTCCGGTCATAAGAAACCGAAAGAAAGGATGATTCCCATGAAATGCTCACGCCTCTGGTTCGCGCCGCTGCTGCTGGCCTGTTCCCTGATCCTGGTTCTGTCCGTCCGTCCGGCCCAGGCCGGGCCCAACCCCGTGGTCATCATGGAGACCTCCATGGGCCGGATCATGATCATGCTCTCCCCTCAGGACGCGCCCAAGACCGTGGCCAACTTTCTCAAGTACGTAAACGCCGGGTTCTACGACAACACCGTCTTCCACCGGGTCATCAACAAGGGCAAGGGCGACCAGGGCATGGCCGTGGTCCAGGGCGGGGGCTACACCTTCCCGGTCAACCGCAAGCGCCCGCTGTTCCCGCCCGTGCCCAACGAAGCGGCCTCCGGCCTGATGAACGTCAAGGGAACCATCGCCATGGCCCGTGCCGACAACCCCGACTCCGCCACCTGCGAGTTCTTCTTCAACGTCAAGGACAACCCGACCCTGGACTACAGCCAGACCGCGTCGGCGACCGGCGCGGGTTCCTATTCGCAGAAGATCACCGCCGGGTACTGCGCCTTCGGCAAGGTCATCCGGGGCATGGACGTGGTCGAGAAGATCAGCGAGGTCCAAACGGCCAGGGCGGGCCGCATGGAAGACGTGCCGGTCAAGCCGGTGTTCATCAAGAAGGCCTACGTGGCCCGGTAGGCGAGCGCTCCTACAGATTGCAGAAGTCGTCGGAGCATTCGAGGAACAGGTCCCACAGGGACTGCAACTCGACCACCACTTCGGCCGAGACCGAATCCAGGACCGGAGAGGTGATGCCCAGCCGCTCGACCACCCGGGGCGAGACCTCGTAGTTGAGGCCGTCCGCGCCGAGCCCCACGCCGATCATCTTGGCCAGCACGTTGCCCACGTGGACCAGGTCCAGGACTACGTCCCGGCCGTCATACTCGTCCGGGCGCAGGTGATGGCAGACCACCCTGGTCAGGGCGTCGGGCAGGCCCCAGCGTTCGAGGATGATGCCGCCCAGCTCGGCGTGGTTGATGCCGAGCATCCGCTCCTCGGCCCGGTCGAAGGCCATCCCCTCGTCAAAGACCAGGCGCAGGATCTCGCGCAGGTCCACCTGGACGTATGCCCCGAGCAGGAGCTTGCCGATGCCGGACAGCAGCCCGGCGGTGTAGACGTAGTCGGGCACGTCGAGCTTCAGCGCCGCGGCCAGCTCGCGGGAGGCGATGGCCACGGTGGTGGAGTGCTGCAAAAACTGGCTCGGGGCCTGGTCGTAGCCCGCGATGACGTGGACGTAGTAGGGGGCCACGCCCGTGGAGATGAAGAAACGCAGGACCTCGGGCGAACGGAGCACGTCCAAGGCGGCGTGCGCGGTCAGCACCGGCCGGTCCGAGGCCAGGTCCGAGGCGTTGACCACCTTGAGCAGGTTGGCGGTCAGGCCGGGGTCGTGCTCGATGATCCTGCCCAGCCGGGCCAGGTCCGTCTCCGGGCCGTCCAGCAGGGACCCGGCCTTGCGCACACAGGTCGGCATGGCCACGACTTTTTCGCAGGCCGCCAGGATTTCGTCTCTTCGGCTCATAGGTCGCTCTCCTTCCCCAACGACCTCACTACCACACGACCGGTGTCCAGGTACAGAAAGAGTGTCCTGGGAATGGTGCCGCCCACATCCTTGGCCGTCAGCCGCCGGCCGTTGCGGTCCAGCAGCTTCATCAGCGCCTTGAAATTCCGCACGCCCGTGTCGAAGATGCGGTCCTTGCGCATGTTCGCCCCGCCCGCGGCCTTGAAGACCAGGCGGTCCTTGTCGGCCCCGAGATCCACCAGGCGGCGCACGGTCATGGCTACCCCGGTATTCACGAACATGAACGGGTTGGCCCGGGCCTTCTCCCGGGCCGCGGCGGCCGACGGCAGCAGGCAGTGGACCATGCCGCCGATGCGCGCCCTGGGGTCGTAGACCGTCACCCCGAGGCAGGAGCCCAGGGAATAGGTGACGATGACGTCTCCGGGGTTGGTGGACAGCTTCATGTCCGAGATGCCGACGACAAACGTGTTGTTCATGGTCAGGCCTCTTATATTGAGGACGCCGCAGAGTAAAGCTTCTCAAGTACTCTTGCTCCGGTTCCGTTTTTGCCCCATAGTCCGATCATGCCTGCAATCGAATCCCTGGCCGTGCTGGCCGATATCCACGGCAACGCGGCCGCGCTCAAGGCCGTGCTGGCCGACGCGAGGGCGCGCGGCCTGACCCGCTTCGTCAATCTCGGCGACACCTTCTACGGCCCCTTGGACCCCGCCGGGACCTGGGCCGTGCTCAAGGACCTGCCCATGCCCGCCGTGCTCGGCAACCAGGACCGCATCCTCCTGGACGACGCACCGCCGCCCGCGGTCCGGGCGGTGCGCGACCGGCTCGGCCCCGAGCCCCTGGCCTGGCTGGCCAAGCTGCCGAAAATCCTGCGCCTTGCGCCGGACATCCTGCTCTGCCACGGCACGCCGAAAGACGACGCCGCCTACCTGCTGGAGGACGTGGCCACCGGCCTGCCCGCTCCGCGCGCTACGCAGGGCGTCCTGGCCGACCTCCTGCCCGAGGCCGGAGGCTGCTCCCTGGTCCTGGCCGGGCACAGCCACCACGCCGGGCTGGCCGTGGCCGACGGGATCACCGTGGTCAATCCGGGCAGCGTGGGGCTGCCCGCCTACGACGACGACCAGCCGCCCCACGTCATGGCCAGCGGCTCGCCCGAAGCCGCCTACGCCGTGGTCACGCGCACGGACGCGGGCTGGGACGCGGAATTCGTGGAGGTGGAATACGACTGGGGATCCGCCGCGGCCCTGGCCCGGAAAAACGGACGCGAGGACTGGGCGCGCTGGCTGTCCACCGGCCTGGCCTGACCGGATCGGCCGGTCTTTCAGGAACCTTTGCCCTTTTCTTCTGGACTTTTTTTAGAATCTTCTGAAAAATACGGACTTAATGAACCTGCCGGACATGCGCCTGCGGGAAGGCGATGCCGGGCGGGCCAGACCCGAGCCCCGGTTCGATAAATCATGAAGCAGCTTCACGCCGCGAACATACGTCTACTGTCCGCCATGGTGCTATGCGCCCTTGCGGTTCTTTTCCTGTGCCCTTCCCCGGCCCCGGCCGCATCGGCCAAATCCTACTTCACCGTGGGACACTCCGAATTCCACGCCCTGACCAGGGACGCGCGCAAGGCCAAGTACCGGTCCAACTGGCAGAACGTCGAGAAGACCTTCTCGCGCTGCCTCAAGGCCTCGCCAAACGGCCCGTACGCGCCCAAGGCCCTTTACTACATCGGCCGGGTCTACGAGGAACTGGGTTCGCGCTCCGGGCTCAAGTCCGATTTCCGCCGGGCCGTGGACTACTACGGCCGGGTCCTGGCCCGGTATCCGCGCCACGGCTGGGCCGACGATTGCCTGTACCGGCGGGCCGACATCTACGCCAGACGGCTCAACGAGACCACCGCCGCCCGCCTGGACCTGGCCTCCATCATCGTCGAATATCCCCGCTCGGACATGCGGGACAAGGCCGAAGTCGCCCTGAAGAGGCTGGGCAAGTACGACTGGGCCGTCAAAAAGGTCTCGGGCGGGGCCGCCCCGAAAACCCCGCGCCCGGCGCCGGTCCGGCAGCAGGCCGTGAGCGCCGGTCTCAAGGACCCCTCCGGCCTGGCCCACCTGGACGTGGTCCGGTTCACATCCAGCGATGAATACACCCGCGTGGTCCTGGAACTCGACGCCCAGGTCAAGTACCGCTACCAGGTACTCGGGCCCAACCCCAAGGTGCACCGCCCTCACCGGCTGTACATCGACCTCCAGAACTCCCGCCTGGGCCACGATGTGACCGCGGCCACCACCGTGTCCGACGGCATCCTGCGCTCCATCCGCACCGGCCAGTACTCCAAGGACACCACCCGCGTGGTCCTCGATTTCCTGAATATGCAGGACTACAAGATATTCCCCCTGCAGAACCCCTACCGCATCGTCATCGACGTGTACGCCCCGGACGGCAAGACGCCCGCACCGGTCGTGGCCCAGGCCGAGCCCGAGCACAAGACCACGGCGAACTCGGACTACCGCCCGCCCAAGGGCAGCAAGCAGATGGCCGGGAACCTCCTGGAGCAGCTCGGCCTGACCGTGCGCACGATCATGATCGACGCCGGACACGGCGGCAAGGACCCCGGCGCCATGGCCCACGGACTGCGCGAAAAGGACATCAACCTGAAGTTTGCCAAGCTGGTCGGCGGCAAGCTCCACGCCAAGGGATTCAACGTCATCTACACGCGGACCTCGGACGTGTTCATCCCGCTGGAGAAGCGCACGGCCATGGCCAACGCCCAGAAGGCGGACCTGTTCCTGTCCATCCACTGCAACGCCAACCACAGCAGCAAGGTCAACGGGCTGGAGACCTACAGCCTGAACCTGGCCAAGACCGATGCGGCAGTGCGCATCGCGGCCCGCGAAAACGCCGTGGACCCGCGCGCCATCTCGGACCTCCAGTTCATCCTGACCGACCTGATGGTCAACTCCAAGATCAAGGAGTCCCGCGACCTGGCCGGGGACGTGCAGACCAGCACCATCAAACGGGTACGCAAATCCTACCCCCTGAACAACAAGGGCACCCGCGAGGCCCCGTTCTACGTGCTCATGGGCGCGAAAATGCCCTCGGTCCTGGTGGAGATCGGCTACATCACCAACAAGACCGAATCCAAACGGCTGCGCTCGGACAAATACCTCGACCACCTCGCCGACGGCATCGTCGAAGGCATCCTCTCCTACAAAAGTCAGATCGAAAGATACGCGATGAACTAGGTCGGCTGGCGACAGCCAACTCTCCCAAGCCAAAGCGGGTCGCGTGGATATGGCGCGTTGGAGAGGACTGACTCTTTGATCCGCCGTATGGATAGCTTGCCGACAGGCGATCGATGGGCATGGCTGGAAACGGCCTGACCAAGCCAAGCACACAGACAGATACGAACACTCTCCCTCCGGGCCTTTCCTGGCGCGGGGGAGAGCCGCTGTCGGGCTGCTGCACGGCCCGGACCACCCCGAAAAGCGGGCGAATTCCGCCCTATCGCAAGCCGCCCTTGGCCTGAAGCCAGACATTGGCCCGCCGGGCCGCTTCCTTCTTCTCTTCGCGGGTCATCTGCCCGACGATCCCGTTGAGGCGTTTGTCTGCCCGGGAGTCCCCCTTGGCCCCGGCGATGGCAAACCACTTGCACCCCTCGACCAGGTCCGGGGGCCGGCCCACGCCCCGGATGAGCAACTCGCCCAGGGCCACCTGGGCCTCGGTGAAGCCCTGGTCCGCCGAGAGTTCCAGCCAGCGGCGGCCCTCGTCGACGTCCTGGGGGACCAGGCTGCCGAGCAGGTAGAGCCTGGCCAGGTTGTAACGGCTCCGGGCGTCGCCGTTTTCGGCGGCCTTGCGGGTCCAGTGCAGAAACCCGGCTGCGTTGCGCGCCACCCCGTCGCCCTTGCCGTAGGCGTAGGCCAGGTAGGACTGGGCCTGGGCCTGGTCCTTGTCCGCGGCGGCCCGGAGCAGGGCCAGTCCCTTGGCCGGGTCCCGCTCGACGCCCATGCCCGACAGGTAGAACCGCCCGAGGATGTTCAGGGCGTCGGCGTTGCCCTGGTCGGCGGCCCGTTGCAGCCAGCGGGCGGCCATGGCCGGATCGTGGCTGCCGAAGTCGCCCTCGAAATACTGGCGCGCCAGGATCAGCTGGGCCTCGGCATCACCGGACCGGGCCGCGGCCTTCAACTCGTGCGCGAACTCCGGCAAGGCCGAATACTGGACGCCCGCCAGAAGCAGGTAGGCAAAGAAGAGAAACTGGAACATCCGCTTAAACATGCGCAACCACCTCGGAGTTTGGATACAGTTCCGTCATACACGATTTAATACGGTACGGAGCGGGCTGTCAAAACGAGGGACAATATTTGCACACCGCGCCGAAGGCACAATGAAGGGCGCAAGGGCGCGGGCCGAAGCCGCCCGGCGCGAACCGTCGTCGGATCCTGATTCTTTCCGGCGGGACGCGCCCTACTCCGGCTGCCTCAGCAGTGCGGTGAGCGCCACGGCGCAGGCCGTGAGTGCGGCGCAGAGCCAGAAGGCGGCGTTGAAGTCGCCCGAGAGGTCGGCGAGGTATCCGGCGGCCACCGGGCCGACGATCTGGCCCGCGCCGAAGAACAGGGTGATCAGCCCGAAGGCCCTGACCGCCTGATCCGGCCCCATGTAGTCGCCCACTGCCGCGGACATGATGGTCGGGATGCTCCAGGCCACGATCCCGAAGATGACCACCGAACCATAGAGGAAGAACGGCGAGCCGCTCAGGGCCGCGAAGGAATAGGCCGCGGTGAACAGGATGAAGACCACGATCATGCCGAACCGGCGGCCCAACCGGTCGGACAAACCGCCGAACAGCGGGCCGGACAGGATGGACAGGCCGCCGACCACGGCCCAGAACCGTCCGGCCGCGTCCTCGCCGTAGTGGTGCACGTCCACCAGGGCGGTGACGATGAAGGTGGCGTAAATGACCGATGTGGCCCCGAAGAGCAGGTAGATGATCCCCAGGTGCGCGATGGTCCGGCGCCGGGAGCCGGGCCGCGCGGCCGGGGGCTTGCGGGCCGGAGCCGGGCCGGGCGGGCTCGGCCCGGCCCAGGGGCTCGAGGCCCTTGTCGCGGGGATGATCGCGCAGCAGCCAGCCCGCGAACACGGCCACGGCCAGGGCGATGAGCCCGAGGACCAGCCAGCCTGTGCGCCAGCCCTGCCCGCCGGAGCCAAGGTTGACCCAGGGGATGAACAGGCCGGAGAAGATGATGGCCACACCGTTGCCCGAGACCATGACCCCGGCCGCCCGGCCCCGTGTATCCCGCAGGAACCAGTGGGAGATGAGCCCCATGAGCGGGACGTTGGCCAACCCGGACCCGATGCCGGTGGCGAAGTAGAGGAGCAGCACCGGCTCGAACCCGGCGGCCCGGCTAATGAGCGCCATGGACAGGCCGACCAGGCCCAGTCCGGCCGCGATGGTCCTGCGCGCGCCCAAGGACTGCGTTATCGTCCCGGCCAGCAGGACCGCGAGCATGTACCCGGCGAAGTTGCCGGTGCCGATCAGCCCCATGCGCCCGTAGTCGAGACCCAGGGACGCGCCCATGGACGGTAGGAGCATGCCCAGGGAGAACCGCCCCAGCCCGAGGCAGGCGAAGACCACGGCCGAACCGACAATGCAGATGGTCCAGCCGTAATGGCGCGAAGAATCGGCCTGTTCCTGCATGGGCCTCCATGAAAATCAGGGGACCCCGGCCGCAACCTCCGCAGCCGGAAAAATCGAACGACATGCGGCACAACACCGCCGCCGCACGAAGACCGCACCATAATACACTTGTTTTCCGGTGTAAATTCTATTGAACGATATTCAATTCAAAGAGGCGCCCCCGCCCCTCTTCTCCTATGGAGCGCCTTTGCCGCCAGAGGCGGCAAACAGCGGCTCTCCGACGACCGGAAAGGCTCGGTAGAGTGGGTCAGCCGTGCATTTTTCGTGGGTCCGCCTGACCGCAGCGTACCCCAGTACGTGAGGATCAGGCGGGCCCTCGAAAACGTGCAGATGCGCCGCTCTCGGAAGCCGCCTACCACTCAACGGGCAGCTTAACTTTCTGGGAGGCCTTGTTGGTGAAGAAGATGTGGCCGTGCTCGCGGCCGAACAGATACACGTCCCTGGTCACGGCCACGTCCTGGCGGCAGTACTCGGTGATCAGGTCGAGCCGGCCCTCCTTCCACCATTTCAGCGCCATCAGGCCGTCGGCAGACTTGCCGACGCCGAGGGTGGCCGAGGCGATGTTGTCGAGCTTGATCCGGTAGCCCAGCCGGTTGTTGACCTCGACCAGAAGATCGAGGTTGGGCAGGGAGCGGAACCCGAAGGGATGCAGGCCGCCGAGCACGGCGTAGTCGAATTTGACGTGGTTGAAGCCGATGACCAGGTCAAACTGCTGCAAGTGGCCCACCAACGCGTCCATGTCGTCCTGCTCGTAATCGAACATGGCCTCCTTTTCCGAGTCCCACAGGCAGGCGATGGACACGCCCATGCGGTCGGCGCGGTTCCAGCCGCCCACCTCGTCGGCGGAGTAGCGGGTCTCGATGTCCAGGACGCCGTATCGCTTGGGCGCGGGCCGTTTTACGTCGATGCCGGGAAGGGTGTTCACGTCGATGTCCTTTGGGGTGATGGATTGGGGGTCGCCCGAGCGGATGGCCTCCAGCACGAACAGGGCGGCCCGCTTGTCGATGGGCCGGTTGCCCGAGCCGCACTTGGGCGAATGCACGCAGGACGGGCAGCCCAGCTCGCACGGGCAGTCCCGGATGGTCGAGAGCGTGGTCTCGATGAGTTCGTCGGCCCGTTCGAAGGCCTGGCGGGTCAGGCCCGCGCCGCCGGGCATGCCGTCGTAGATGAACACGGCCGGGCCCTCCACCTGGGGGTGCATGGGTGTGGAGATGCCGCCCAGGTCGTTGCGGTCGGTCATGACCAGCAGCGGGAGCATGCCGATGGCCGCGTGCTCGAAGGCGTGGATGCCGCCCATGAAATGCAGGAACTCCTCCTCGCAGCGCCGTCTTATGTCGTGGCCGATCTCGAACCAGATGGCCTCGGTCTCGAAGACCTGGGGCGGCAGGTCCAGCGGCACGATGCCGAGCAGCTTACCGCCGCGCACCGAGCGCTTCTCGTACCCGGTGATCTGGTCCGTGACCTTGACCCGCCCGAAATAGACGCGCGTGCCGAAGCTGGCCTTCTGGCCGAGCACTTCGAGGATCTCGGTGTCCTTGGAGCCGCGCGGCTTGGTGTAATAGCCCACGCGCCGGGCCTCGGCGTGCACCGCGTTGGTGGCCAGGTCCATGTCCCGGATGACGAAGGTCCGCCCCCGGTGCAGATAGACCGCGCCCGGATGGGTCTCGCGAAAGGCCCTGTATTGATCGATGGTCCCGATGACGGGCGCTTTCTCGTCGCTGAGCGAATTATCTTCGATATGCATCTGACGCCCCGCCCCGCGCAGGTCCACGTCCCGGTGGGGCCGCTTGCGGTGCGTGACGATCTCCACGGAATGGCCCGGCAGGTCCGGCTCCACCTCGAAGAGATGCCCGGCGGCGACCAGTTGCTCCACCCGCCGGGCCACCGGCTCCTCGGCCAGGAACGGTTCGCCGCGCCGCAGGGTCAGTTCGGCGGCCGCGCAGATCAGGTGCCGGTCCATGACCACCGGATTGAACGGGTTGAGCATGGCCGACTCGGGCGGGCGGGCGAAGAAGTCGTCCGGGTTGCGCATGAAATACTGGTCCAGAGCGTCCTCCTGGGCGATGAGCGCCACGGCGGAATCCCGCCTGCTGCGCCCCACGCGGCCGCCCCGTTGCAGGGTGGCCATGATCGAGCCGGGGTAGCCGACCATGATGCATACGTCCAGCCCGCCGATGTCGATGCCCAGCTCCAGGGCCGAGGTGGAGATGACCGCCAGCAGCTCGCCGTCGGCCATGCGGGCCTCGATCTCGCGCCGCTCCTCGGGCAGAAACCCGGCCCGGTAGGCCGAGATGCGGCTCTTGAACTCCCCGCTCTTCTCGGCCGCCCAGATGGAGATCAGCTCGGTCATCTTGCGCGACTGGCAGTAGACGATGGTCCGCAGCCCCCGCGACAGGGCCGCCCTGAGCAGGGATATGGCCGCCCCGGACGGGCTGCCGTCCGGATTGACGAAGACCATGTGCCGCCCGCCGCGCGCGGCCCCGGATTCGAGAATCGGGTGCGCGTCGAGCCCGGTGAGCATCTTGCATAATTCCGCCGGGTTGCCGATGGTCGCCGAGCAGAACACAAAGGTCGGGCTGGCCCCGTAGTAGCGGCACAGCCGCATCAGCCTGCGGAAGACCATGGCCATGTGCCCGCCCATGACGCCCCGGTAGGTGTGGACCTCGTCGACAACGACGTGGGTCAGCCCGGACAGGAACTCGGCCCAGCCCGCATGGTGCGGGAGCATGGACAAATGGACCATCTCCGGGTTGGACAGGATCACGTTGGGCGGCGAGTTGCGGATCTTCTTGCGGAAATGGGGCGAGGTGTCGCCGTCGTAGATGGCCGCCGTGGGTCTGCGGTCCTCGCGGCCCTCCAGCGGCAGGAGCGCGGCCAGCTCGTTGAACCCCTTGAGCTGGTCCTGGGCCAGGGCCTTGAGCGGAAAGAGATAGAGCGCCTTGGACTCGGGGTCGGCCAGGATCTGTTCCATGACGGGCAGATTGTAGGTCAGGGTCTTGCCGCTGGCCGTGGGCGTGGCCACGACCACGTGCCTGCCCGCACGGACATAGTCCACGGCCTCGGCCTGATGGTCGTAGAGCCGGTCGATGCCGAGCAGGGAGAGCGCGCTTTGCAGGGCGGCGGGCCAGGGGCGGCGCGGCTCGCCGAACCGGGCGTCCGCGCCCTGGACGACGCGGTGATGGGCTATCTGGTGGGCCATGCGCTCGGAGTCGAGCATGGCCGAGACGTATTCGAGGACAGGGCTTTCCACGCCCGAATCCTACTTCGGCCGGGCGGGCGAGGCAAGCCGCGAAATATAATTGCACCTGGCCCGAAGCCCGCCACATACTCGCCCCAGGCAAGATTTTCAAATCCCGGAGCGAACCATGTCCCCAGAAAACTGTTCCCTCGAAATACAAGCCAGCCTGATCGAGATAGCCCGTGCCGCCGAAGCACGCACCGAATCGACCGCCTTCCACTCCGAAAAGGTCGCCCGCGTGGCCCACGGCATCGCCAAGGCCCTGGACCGCCCCAAGAACATCCTGGAGCGGCTGCTGCTCGTCGGCAGGCTGCACAACATCGGCCTGGTCGGCACCAGCGACGCGGTGCTCCGCAAGACGGGCAAACTCACCCCCCAGGAATTCAAACACATCCAGGACCACACCCGCCTGGGCGCGGCCCTGCTCGCCCCCATCCCGGCCCTGGCCGACGTGGCCGAGGTCTGCCTGTCCCACCACGAGCGGTGGGACGGGACCGGCTACCCCAACGGCCTGGCCGGAACGGAAATCCCGCGCCTGGCCCGGCTCATCGCCGTGGCCGACTCCTACTGCGCCATGATCTCCGAACGGCCGCACCGCGACTCCCTGCCGCGCCCCGTGGCCGCCGAAATCATCGTAGAGGAACGAGAGAAACTCCTCTGCCCCGAATGCGTGGACGGCTTCCTCACCTGGTACAAAAAAACCGACGGCCGTATCGATCTATTTTGATGCCTCCGGCGGCCAGAGGGAAAACTTTTGAAAAAGTTTCCCCTCTGGACTCCCCTTCAAAACTTTTTGTCGCCGCTTCGCGGGGTGCGAGCGCCTTTGGCCCTGCCTCTTTCGCGGCCCTATCTCCAACCACGCCTCCAGGCTAAGCGGCAGCACTGCCGCCACCCGCCGCACGCCCGAATGCGCATACAAAAAGTTTAGAAGGGAAGAGGAATGGGGGGGGCCGGGGGCTTCTTTACTCCATAACGACGAAGCGGGTGAAGTCCTGAGTGAGGGTCGGCTTAAGGGCGTCGAGTTCGGCCTCGGGCATGGACGCGAAGGCGAAGGCGAAGACCGGGTACTGGTGGTAATCAATCTTGCGTAATTCCAGGATGTTGTAAAACATCGACTGGAATCCGGCATAGTCGATGGAGCGGATGGCGGTGCGGTCCAGGGAGGACGGCAGGTCGCCGATGACCATGACCGTGGCCATGCCCTGGTTTTCGGTCAGGATGGCGTCCCAGTCCGGGCGCAGTTCCTTGAAGTAGCACTCGTAGGGGTTGAAGCCCCAGGCGTGGAAGGTCAGGTCGGCCACGCACCAGCCCGCCAGGCGCAGGGGGTTGGCCTCGATGGGCAGGATGTCGCCGGTGTCGGTGACGCGGACCTCGATATGGGTGACGAAGTCGCGGAATCCGCACTCGCGGCCCACGTCGCGGAGGTAGTCGGTGAACGGCAGCAGCCAGGTCTCGATGATCCGGGCCGAGGTGTAGTAGAGGCGGTCCGAGACGTCGGCCGCGGACAGGAAGGTGTGGTGCAGGATGTTGGTGATCACCGGGTCGCCTCCGGCGTCGTAGTAGACGTCGATGGCGTACTCCTCGCCCTGGATGGTCTGCTCGACGAGGAACTCGCCGCCGCTGACCACGGCCTCGGGGTATTCGGCGTTCAGGGCCGCGTGCTCGGCCTCGATGGCCTTTACGGCGGCGGGCCAGTCTGCCGGGGTGTCGACCACGTGCACGCCCAGGGAAAAGAAGCCGCGCGTGGGCTTGACGATGAACGGGCCGTCCAGGGCCGAGGGGTCGAAGTCGGCCAGTTGGTCGAAGGGCACGCGCCGGAATTGGTAGTCCGGGTGCAGCCCCGCCACGGTCTCGCGGAAGAGCGCCTTGTCCTTGCAGATGTCGATCTGCCGGGCCAGGTCCTCGTTGCAGCGGCAGCGCAGCACGTGGCCCAGGCCGTTCTCGGAGTTGGTGTAGACCTTGCCGCCCAGGGCGAGGCGCGCGGAGAACTCGATCTCGTCGATGTAGTTCAGGGGCGCGTCGCCCGCAAGGGCGCGGACCTGGGGGGTGTCGAGCACGGGCTGGCCCAACTCCAGGACGGAATCCACAAGGAACCGGGAGACGTAGGGGTAATCGAGGACAATCATTATTTCGCTTTGCCGGTCAGGCCGTATTTCTTCAGTTTGTATTGCAGGTTGGATTTGGAGAGACCGAGCATCTCGGCGGCCTTGACCTGGACGAAGTCGGTGCGCACCAGGGCGCGCTTGACCAGGGCGCCCTCGATCTTGTCCATGGTGTCGGCCAGGTTCAGCTTGGTGGGCAGGAGGTCCACGGCGGACTTGAACTGGGCCTCCTCGTCCTTGATCTCGGGCGGCAGGTCGTCGGCGTCGATGACGTCGTTGCGGGCCAGGACCGTGCACCGCTCGACCACGTTTTCCAACTGGCGGACGTTGCCCGGCCACTCGTAGGCGGTCAGGTAATCCATGGCCGCCGAGGAGAAGCCGGAGATCTCCATCTGGTTTTCCTTGTTGTACTTTTCAAGGAAGTGCGCGGCCAGCAGCGGAATATCCTCACGCCGCTCCCTGAGTGGCGGCATGAAGATGGAGACCACATTGAGGCGGTAGAAGAGGTCCTCGCGGAACTCGCCCTTGGCCACGGACTCCTGGAGATTCTTGTTGGTGGCGGCCACGATGCGGATGTCCACGTCGAAGGTCTCGGTCCCGCCCACGCGCTCGATCTGGTGCTCCTGGAGCACGCGCAGGAGCTTGACCTGGAGCTCCGGGGTCAGCTCGCCGATCTCGTCCAGGAAGAGTGTACCCTTGTTGGCCTGTTCGAAACGGCCCTTGCGCATGGCCGTGGCCCCGGTGAAGGAGCCCTTTTCGTGGCCGAAGAGTTCGGATTCGAGCACGCCGGGGTTGAGCGCCATGCAGTTGACCGTGACGAACGGGGCCTCGCGCCGGGGCGAGGAGGTGTGGATGGCCCGGGCCACAAGCTCCTTGCCGGTGCCGGATTCGCCGAGGATGAGCACCGTGGACTTGCTCGGCGCGGCCCGGTCGACCATGTCCAGGACCTGCTCCATGCCCTTGCCGCGGGCGATGATGTTGTCCTTGGAGTAGCGGTCGCGGATCTCCCTTTTCAGGCGGATGTTCTCCTGCTGGGTGGCGGCGTACTGCACGGCCTTGGAGATGGACAGAAGCAGTTCCTCGTTGGCGAACGGCTTGGTGATGTAATCAAAGGCCCCGATGCGCATGGCCTCCACGGCGGCCTCGATGGACCCGAAGGCGGTCATGATCAGCACCGGGATGTGCGGGTAGTTCTTCTTGCAGTGTTCGAGCACGTCCTGGCCGGTCATGCCCGGCATCTTCATGTCGGTCAGGACCACGTCCACCTCGGAGTCTTCGAGATAGGCCAGGCCCATCTCCGGGTCGGACAGGGTGGTCACGTGGTACCCCTCGTCCTCCAGGATGGATTCCAGGATAAGCAGATAGTTCTTTTCGTCGTCGAGAATCAGTATATTCGCAGCCATTCGGTCTCCGCGCTGGGTGTCTGTTTCATATCGGGCCGGAAGCACGATAAAACAAGACGGGCCGAAATCCAAGGGACATCCCGGCGTCACCCGGATTTCACCGCTTGAAGCTGGATTGTCTCTCCAGGCCGTGATATCGTGTGCCCATGGCCGAACCGGATAAGACCACACTGCGCAAGCAGCTCATCGAACGCCGCGCCGCCCTGTCCGCCGACGAGGTGGCCCGGGCCAGCGAGGGGGCCGTGTCGCTCGTCCGCACCCTGTTCGAGTGGAAGAACGCCACCGAAGCCCTGCTCTACTGGCCGGTGCGCGGCGAGATCGACCTGCGCCCGCTGATGGCCGAGTTGTGGCAGCGCGGCTGCCGCGTGCTGTTGCCCCGCTGCCGTCCGGACCAGCCGGGCGAGATGGACCTGGCCTGCGCGGCCTGCGAGGATGAACTCGTGCCCGGCGCGTTCTCGATCATGGAGCCCGACGCCGAAAAATGCCCGGCCGTGGACGCGTGCTGCCCGCAGATCGCCCTGGTGCCCGGCGTGGGCTTCGACCGCAAGGGCAACCGGCTCGGCTTCGGCGGCGGATACTACGACCGGCTGCTGGCCACGGACGGCATGCACGACACCCTGGTGGTGGGCGTGGCCCACGAATTCCAGCTCATCGACAGCCTGCCCACCCAGCCGTGGGACAAGCCGGTCCACGTGGTCTGCACCGAAGAGGAACTATGGCGGCCATAGCCTTTTTCCCGTTCGAATTTCCCGAGATTCCGCAGGTCGCCTGCGCCTTCACCTCCCGGCAGGGGGGCGTGTCCGAGCCGCCCCACGACTCGGCCAACATCAGCTTCGACGTGGGCGACGAACCCGAGGCCGTGGCCGCCAACCGGCGCATGGTCTTCGCGCGCATGGGGCTGACCGGCTGGTGCGAGCTCAACCAGGTGCACGGCGACGTCATCCGCTTCGACCCCGCGCCCCACGCGCCCGAGGAGCATGCCTCCGAGGACGGCGACGGCATGGCCACGGCCACGCCGGGGCACGGCCTGATCGTCAAGACCGCCGACTGCCAGCCCATCCTCCTGGCCCACCGCTCGGGCCGGTACGTGGCCGGGCTGCACGCGGGCTGGCGAGGCAACAAAATCGACTTCCCCGGCTCGGGCGTGCGCCGTTTCTGCGAGCACTACGGCCTGCGGCCCGAGGACGTCTTTGCCGTGCGCGGCCCCAGCCTGGGCCCCACGGCCGCCGAGTTCGTCCACTTCGAGACCGACTTCGGCCCCGCCTTCCGCCCCTGGTACGACCGCAAGGCCAAAACCATGGACCTCTGGCAACTGACCCGTGACCAGCTCATGGACGCGGGCGTGCCGGAAAACCAAATCTTCGGCCTGGACCTGTGCACCCTGACCATGGAGGAGACCTTCTTCTCCTACCGCAAGGCATGCGCGAGCCCGGTCCGGGAGACCGGGCGGCAGTGCGGGATCATCTGGATTCGAAAATAGCGCGGCCTGCTCACCCGGCCAGAGGGTGCGACAGCCCCATCTTCGCGGCTACCCCGTTCTCGAGACATATGACCGCATAATACCCGGCAACCCCGAGCCACAGCCACAGCCAGACGGCAAAGGCCCCCTTCCACCCCCTGTCGGCCAGCGCGAAAGCCGCTATCCATGTGAGCAGACAGGCGACGAAACAGGCCGGAACAGTGACCATGAGGACCAGCTCGAAAAAGGTATCAAACCGCCACTGCGCCGCCGTGGACCCGATGACGAGCACCGCGTAGCCGACCTTCACCGGCCAGCCGCCCAGGGGACGCGGGTCCCCCTCGCGTTTCAGGAGCGAGGCAAGGCCAAGGGCGAAAAGCGGCCCCAGGAAGGGCAGGAAAAGCGGCACCTCCGTCAATAGGGCCACGGGGTCGTTCGACATCAGGGCCAGCGCGGCCGGAATCAGCATCGCCGTAGCGGCGTAAACCGCCAGCATGAGGATCGGATGCCGCGCGGTCTCTCTCCGCTGCGGCCGATGTTCGCATTCCCTGTCCAAGGCTCGCCTCCTCCTGTGTGACTGCCGGTTCGTCCGGCCCGCTCATCCGGGCCTGGAATAACGAGGCCTATTCCTCGGGCCAGCGCAGGATCATCCGTCCCAGGCTGTAGCCCGGCCCGAAGAACGCCGCGGATTCGGCCGGACGAATGACCATGGTCTTCTGCCCGTTCCGGGCCGTGTAGACCGGCTGCATGGCGTTGACGAACCGGACTCTCTCCTTGCCGTTCACGAGGCTGTGCTTGTACTTGAGCCCGGCCCCTTTCGGGGGCAAAGACAGCCTTCCGCCGGACGGGCGCAATGAAAGGGTCACGGAACGCCCTTCCCCCAAATCGAGGAAGATGCTGTCCATGGAAAAGGAATACTGTCTGTTCCCGTCCCTGGTCAGAAGATCGAACAGCTCGCCCCTGAGCCGGCAGATGCCCGACGCGCTCCTGGGGCCTTCCGGCGTGTCCGCCTCAAGCGTCACCACCACGTCGTAGCCGTCCCAGGAAGGGACCCGCTCCAGCAGCTTGACTATCGGGATAAGCAGGACCGAAGCCGAGACGAAGGCCAGCACCCCCAACCAGAACCACTTGGCCGCCCCCCGCCCGGCCAACCTCGTGAGAACGGCCATGACCAGCAGGATCAGGGGGGAGTAAAGCAGGAACACGCCCCCCTCGACGGGATCGACCATCCACCAGAATATCCACGTCACCGCCGTGCCCAGCAGGGCGAGGCCCACGGGTTTCTTGATCCGCCCCTGCCACTCGTCCTCGGTTCCTGAACCCACGATCACGAACGCCAGGAATCCGACCATCAAAAACACCAAAGCCATGGGTTCTCCTTCGGAGTTGCGGGTTGCCGCGAGCGGGTGGACAAGGCGGCGCCCGGCCATGTATGGTCCGTATTCAGATCATCTTTTACGGGACGGGTCCAATGCGAAACCGGCTTTTCCACGCCCCCTGGTACATGTTCCTCCTGCTCCTCCTGCCCCTGGCCCCGGTGCGGGCCCAGGCGGGCGCGGTCCAGGCCGTCCAACCCGACATGCCCAACCGACCCAAGCTCCGGGCCATCGCCGAGCGGGCGAACGACGCGACCACCACCAGGATTCTCGTCGCCATCGAGCAGCGCGACAACGCCAACATCCAGAATTCCTTCGGGCAGAACATCATCATCCGGCTCATCTCGCTCAAGGCCCCGGACCCTGAGGACTCCTTCCGCACCCTGGCGGCCATGGGGGCCGACCTGAACATCGTGGACAAGGACCATCTCACCCCGCTGCTCTACGCCATCGGCAGCGGCGACTTCGAGGCGACCAAGGCCCTCCTCAAGCTGGGGGCCGAGAGCGAAATTCCGGGCAAGAGCCCCAACGCCCTGCACTTCGCCCTGTCCCGCCATTGTTTCAAGGAGGCCCGGCTGCTCCTGGACAGCGGGGTGAACGTCAACGTGCTGGGCCCCAACCGGGACACCCCGCTCCACCAGGCCTGCCTGGCCGCGCCCAGGGAGCTGATCGCCCATATGCTGGCCCTCGGGGCCATGGTCAACGCCAGGGAGAAGACCGGCCTGACCCCGCTGCACGCGGCCGCCTTCCGGGGCGACCCGGCCATCGTCAAACTGCTCCTCGACGCCGGCGCGAACCCGGAGATCGAGGACAACAACGGCCGCACCGCCAAGGATTGGGCCGTGGCGGCGCATCACGACGAGGCCGCCGGGCTGCTCTGATCCACCCACTTAGCTCCCCTCCCTGCGCACGACGAACAGCCTGTCCAGGTTGTCCGCGCCCTTGAGCACCTCGATCCAGATGCGGAAGCGGATGCCCAGGCCGTTGTCCTCGTACCGGGACATGCGCCGAGCCCAGATATTGTCGGCCGGAGTGATCCAGAGTTCGGGCCGGGCATTGCCCACCAGCTCCATGGGCGCGTCCGTGACCGCGACCGGTTGGCCGGAGCGTGCCCTCAGAGCCTCCCGGGCGATGACGGGCAGCGCCCGGAGAGACTTGTAGTCCATCTGCAGTTCGGCCCGCAGGACGCCCTTGCCCGGCAGGTGCATGGCGGGGAGCGAACCGTCCATGCGCAGGGCCCCCGTGCGCGTCCCCCCGAAGGGCAGGACCTTGCGCTCCACGGTGATGACCGAGGTCTCCCGCCGGGTGCCCGCGGCGCTCTCGGCGTCGAAGACGACCCTGTAGCGGACCACCTCCCGCCAGGAGAGCTCCCGGACCAGGTAGTTCCAGCCGCCCGCCCCGGCGAACAGCAAAACGGTCACGGCCGCGGCCGTGCCCAGCACCTTGCCGCAGACCACGGCGGCCCGCCGGATCGCGTTCCCGCCGAAACGGTACGCAGCCCACGTCACGACCCCGGCCCCCGCGGCCCAAGGAATCAGGCCGTACGGGACCCGCGTCGCCCGCCAGGGAATCTGCCAGAATCCCTCGTGATACCACCAGCCCAGGGTCAGCGCCCCGGCCAGCAGGCACCACGGCGGGGAGGCGCGCAACAGCCCGAGCAGCCTGTGCCTGTCGCGCACCAGGCCCGGCACCGGCAGCAGGAGAAAAGGTATGGCCGTCCAGCCCCTGCCCACAAGGGCCAGGCAGGACGCGCCGTAGCACACGCCGAATCCGAGCCAGAGCCACTTGAAGAGGGTCCCGATCACCGGGCGGTAATAGCTCAAGACGCCGATCACGGCCGTGACCAGCAACAGCCCCCCGAAATACGGCAGGCCGAAAAACAGGATATACGGAATGGCCTCGAACCCTTCGCGCGCCCACAGGGCGACCATGGCCGCGCCGAGCAGCCCGGCATAGGCCGGTGCGTGGCGCCTCATGAACCGTTTGAAATCGTCCTCGCCCTCGTTCCGCCCGGCCTCCACCCCGCGCCGGTACAGCCCCCCGAACCCGACCAGCAGGACCGCGGGAAAGATGCCCGGCGACAGGTAGTCGATCCACAGGCCGAGGCCCAGGGCCCGGGTCCGCAGGAGCCAGACGATGAGCGCGCAAAGGACGGCGAAAACGATATGAAGAAAGGTACTTGCCTTCATCGCTCCTCCTCGGAGCCGGACGGGCCCCAATCCGGGTCGTTCCAGTCCGTGTTCCGGATCACGGTCCCGTCCAGCATCTCCAGGCGCAGGACGTATTCGGCCTTGCCTTGGACCAGCAGACGGTATTTCTTGATCGCGGACGCGAGGCCTCCCCCTGTCAGCAGGGGGCCGCCGTAATGCTGCTCGTCGATGAGTGCGTGCGGCACCTCCACCCGGTCCCCGACGCGCAGCCGTTCCCGGTCCTCGCTCCTGAGGTACCGTTGCGGCAGCGTGATCAATTCCGAGGGCTGGAAACGGAGCACAATGGCCAGATCGTCGGCCAGGGCGCTCCGCAGGTCACCGGCCTGCGCACGTGTCCAGACGTTCTTCTGGCTGCCTGAGCCCCCCACTTCCCGCAGGATCCGGACAGTGGCTTCGGCCCGTTTGGGGCCGTCCGGCGTGCGCACTTCGAGGGTCAGCAAATATGCGCAGACCTGGTCCGCCGGATGCGGCACCTCCGGCGTTCCGCGGATCAGCTCCACCAAGAGCCGAAAGCGGCCATGGGCCAACGCGTCCCGGTAGCGGGACAGGGTCGCCGGATCATAATTCCGGAGGTGATTCACGGTGATCCAGGGAAAGAGCCCCTTGTCCACCTCAAGCCTTTTCCCCTTGTACTCGCCGTCCAGGGGCAGGTTGAGCCGTCGCAGGGTGTCGGTGTAGAGGCTGTCGAACACCGAATTCTCAAGGCGGGGGAATCCGACGCTGATCCCTTCGTCTATTTTGAGGGAACCGGGCAAGCGCAACCGGTCCAACACGCCCATCCGGCCGCTCCCCCGTCCGCTCAGGGAGAATCGCTTCTTCTCGATGGACACGAGCAGGTCCGCGCTCTTCACGCCGTCGTCGGTGTCCACCTCGATGATGAAACGATAGGCATACGCCTCACCCCAGGCCAGGTTCCGCTCCAACCAGTTCGGCCCCAGGGCGATCGCGATGATTCCGGCGATGCCGAGCACGAAGCCGACGACGGTCAGAGAGGTCCACTTGGCCGCACTCCTGAGCCCTGGGCCGCCCAGCAGATAGGCCGCGAGCGGGACACCGGCGATCGGAACGAGGAGAATGGGCGCCTTGAGCAACGGCACGTAGACGAAGAAAAAGAGGAAATAGGCGCTGAGCTGGCCCGTGAGCAGGCACAAGGCGGCCATAAGGACGGCAACGGCCAGGCAGTAGACTACCTCGGGACGCTTGAGGAACCTCAGCATATAAGTCCCCCTTCGCGCCGGGCGGCGCAGGGGAAACGGGACGGAACGCGGCAACCGGCAGCGCGTGCCGGGCCACGGAAGGAAGGTCGCCTCGCGGACATGATTCACACCCCGAAGCAGCCGAGAGCATTTCATATATAGACGGCCGCCATGCCCGAACGCAAGACATTTTCCGAAAAACCCGCTACACCCTCCCCATGGGTACGCTCGTCAAACTGATCATCATCCTCGGCCTGGTCTTCCTCATCATCGGCCAGTTCACCCGCTCCAAGGCCGAACGGGTCAAGCGCCGCGACAAGATGACCAACATCCTGCTCATCGTGGTCATCGTCATGCTCGGGCTGACCATCCTGACCAACCTCCTGACCCGTTAGCCGCCATGGGCCGCCCCGCGTTTCCGCACATCCCGTGGTCCGCCCGCCCCGGCCGGGAGCACGGCCCGCGCGTGCTCGGCATCAACCCGTGGATCACCGACTTCGCGGCCTTCAACGTCTGGTCGCGCCCGGCCGGACTGCTCGCCTGCCTGGACATGCTCCGCGCCGCCGGGGCCTCGGTGGCCCTCCTCGATTGCCTGGACCCGACCTGGCAGGCGGTCCCCGAACAGGGCCTGAAATGGCCAAGGCCCGGCAAATACGGCACCGGCCACTACCCCAAGGAGGAGATCGGACCGCCCGCGCCGCTCGCCTTCATGGACCGCCGCTTTTCCCGCTACGGCCTGCCCCGCGACCGGGTCCTCGAAGCCTTGGCCGCGATCGATCCCGCGCCCGACGCCGTGCTGGTCACGACCATCATGACCTACTGGTACCCCGGCGCCCTGGACATCCTCGACGTCTGCGCCGAGCTATGGCCCGACGTGCCCCGCTTCCTGGGCGGTACCTACGCCACCCTGTGCGGCGACCACGCCGCGCGCCACGCGAGAGCACACCTCCAGCAGGGCCCGCTGGAGCGGCCGGACAACTGGTCGCGTTTTTGGGAGCTGATTAATTTCAACACCCCACAACAGCTTGATAAAAATGGCCTTTCATTGGCGCTCGACCTCTACACCGACCCTGCCTATTCCATCGTCCTCGGGTCGCGCGGCTGCCCGTTCTCCTGCGAGTACTGCGCGAGCAACGCCCTGTATCCGCGCTTCCGCCAGTCCACGGCCGAAGCGGTCATGGCGTCCATCCAATCCGAATACGACCGGGGTGTGCGCGACTTCGCCTTTTACGACGACGCCCTGCTGGTCAACCCGGACCGCTGGCTCTGGCCGGTCCTGGACGGGTTGGCCGCATCCGCCATGGACCTGCGGTTGCACACCCCCAACGCCATGCATATCCGACACCTGACCGTGGATGTCTGCGAGCGCCTCAAGGCGGCCGGGCTGACCACGGTGCGGTTGGGGTTGGAGACCACGGACTTCGACCACCGCCACGACGTCAAGCTGACCCGCGAGCAGTGGGAGGCGGGCGCGCGCAACCTGCTCGATGCGGGCTTCGACCTCGACGACATCGGCGTGTACATCCTGTTCGGCCTGCCCGGCCAGGACCTCGGCAACGTGGAGGAAGCGGTGCAACACGTGCGCGCCTACGGGTTCCGGCCCCATCTGGCGCACTACACGCCCATCCCGGGTTCGCCCATGTTCGAAACGGCCTGCGCGGCCAGCCCGTATCCGCTTGAGGAGGAGCCGCTTTTCCAGAACAACTCCATCTGGCCCTGCGTGCCGGGCGGATTCAACTGGGACGAGGCCAAGCGATGGAAGCGGCTGCTCCACGCCGAGCGAGGGTAAGGGCCTCTTTCCTTTTTGTGTGCGAGTGGAGCGCCGGAGAATGACCGCGCACCCGCGTCGGGGTTGAGGTGGATCGCCTGGCGGCGGACCTTGTTGAGCTCGGGGGGATGTCCGCGCATTCGCGTCCGAGCGTTTGGTTGTCCGCCTTATTTAATGATTTCGCCTTTACGGCGACTTCCTTTTTTGCTGGCGCAGAAAAAAGGAAGCAAAAACTGCGCTGCGGTGCGAGCGCGCGGAAGCGGACCCAAGAGCCCGTAGGCGGCTTCCGCTGGCCGAATGGATGTCTGCTGCGCAGACTCGATCCAGCCTGCGCTTCGCCGCCGGGAACGGGCTCTAGGGTTCGCTTCCGATTGCTGATCTCCGTTTGTTGGGAATGCATTGCCGCGAAAAGCCCGACGTAAGAAGTCGTACACCGATGATTGGCCGCGCATTCGCGATAAGGTTTGCGTGGGACGCCTGGATGTGGCTTGTTGTGCTCGAGACATTGGCCGCGCATCCGCGTCGGGGTTGTGGTGGATCGCCTGGCGGCGGGCCTTGTTGAACTCGGGGGGATGTCCGCGCATTCGCGTCCGGGCGTTTGGTTGTCCGCCTTATTTAATGATTTCGCCTTTATGGCGACTTCCTTTTTTGCTGGCGCAGAAAAAAGGAAGCAAAAACTGCGCTGCGGTGCGAACGCGCGGAAGCGGACCCAAGAGCCCGTAGGCGGCTTTCGCTGGCCGGATGGATGTCTGCTGCGCAGACTCGATCCAGCCTGCGCTTCGCCGCCGGAGACGGGCTCTAGGGTTCGCTTCCGATTGCTGTTCTGCGTCTGTGGGGAATGGATTGTCACGAATGGGTTGGCGAAAGAGTCTACGCGCGGGATTTTGGCCGCGCTTTGCGACAGACTGGATCGGCCTTCCACGTTTGGCTCGGCAAAAGGCCCGGCAGGAACTCACTACTGTGGCCATGGAGCGATTCGGACGCGAGCGTCCGACAGCGGCTCTCCCCCGCCCCGCGCCAAAGCACGGTCCACCGCGTCCCGCCGCCACTCTTCACTTCGCCCAAACGAGCCCTTGATCGGGGGGTTAGAAGCTGACCGCGAGGGGCGGCTACTTTTCGAATCGTAGCGAGCGCAGCGAGCCTCGATTCGGGAGCCGGCCCGAGCGGATCAGCTTCTTATCCCCCGATCTCCGGGCGGCCGCCCCACACTCCAAGGCCCTTTTTTTCGTCTATTTTTTTGGGCCAGCAAAAAAATGGACCCCGCCGGGAGGGCATGGAGAATTGTGCAGGCTTCAGCCTGCACAGCGGCTCTCAGCGGTGAAACCGCGCATTTTATCCCACAAAAGAAGCCGCCCCAAAGGGCGGCCTTCCTTATCTCTTCATCTCTTCAATTCTTCAATTCTAAAAAAAACATGGGTGAGATTCTCCCTCCCGAGGGCCAATCCACCCTTTGACTCCCCAACGGGAGTGTGGGAAAATCATTGCCATGTTCAACGTAACGGCCATTATCGCCGAAGAACTCATCCGCAAGGCCGAGAAGGAAGGCAAGTTCGAAGACCTGGAAGGCATGGGCCAACCCCTCGCGCCGGACGAGGCCGCGAACCTGCCGCCGGACCTGCGCATGGCCTACCGGATTCTGAAGAGCTCCGGCCACCTTCCCCCCGAAGTGTTGGAGGAGAAGGAGATCAACACCGCCATCGACCTGCTCGAAAGCATGGAGGATGAACAGGAGCGGTACCGGCAGGTCCAGAAGTTGAACGTGATGATCATGCAGATGAACGAGCGGCGCCGCCGCCCGATAACCCTGGACACCTCCAGCGACTACTATCGCCGCATCGTCGAAAAGGTGCGCCTGGCCGAGAAACGGTACGACAGGCCCGGAACCAATGCGGACAACCAAAGGTAATACATGCACAAATTCGGTATGATCGCCCTGATTGGGCCACCCAACGCGGGCAAGTCCACGCTGATGAACACCTACCTCGGACAGAAGGTCGCCATTGTCTCGCCCAAGCCGCAGACCACGCGCAACCGCATCAGCGGCATCCTGACCACGGACGACGCTCAGATCATCTTCCTGGACACGCCGGGCATCCACCGGCTGCGCGGCAAGATGAACCGCTTCCTGCTCGAATCGGCCTGGAACGCCCTGGCCTCGTCCGACGCGGTGGTGGTCCTCCTGGACGCGGCCCTGTACTGCGCCAAGCCGCACCTGCTGGACAAGGAGATCGCCCCCCTGGTCAAGCCGGTCAGCGAATCGGGCCGCCCGGTGCTGGTGGCCGTGAACAAGATCGACCGCATCAAGGAGAAGGACCAGCTCCTTCCCTTCATGGCCCGTCTGTCCGAGTTGTGGCCCGAGGCCGAGTTCGTGCCGGTGTCGGCCCTGCGCGGCAAGGGCACGGACGAACTGCTCGAACGCATCCTGGCCCACACGCCCGAGGGGCCGCAGATGTTCCCGGAGGACCAGATTTCCACCGTGCCCCTGCGTTTCATGGCCTCGGAGATCATCCGCGAAAAGTTGTTCTATTCGCTCAGGCAGGAGCTGCCCTACTCCACGGCCGTGGAGATCGAGGAGTGGGACGAGAAATCGCGCGAGGACATGGTGGTCGTCAACGCGGTCATCTACACCTCGCGCAAGAGCCACAAGGGCATGATCATCGGCAAGCAGGGCGCGAACCTCAAGGCCATCGGCTCCCAGGCCCGCAAGGACATCGCCGAACTTATCGGCCGGAAGGTCCACCTGGAGCTGTGGGTCAAGGTCCGCGAGGGCTGGACCGAAGACCCCGGCTTCCTGCGCGCCTTGGGCCTGGGCGAATAACCCGGCCGCGGAAAGCCCGAACGACGAAGGGGGCGCCGTCCACATGGACGGCGCCCCCTTCGTCGTTCGGGCAAAGACGGCTATTCGGGATTTTTGGAGCCATGGGCCTGCTTGTAGGCTTCCCACTCCTCGCGGGACACCGAACCGTTCTTGTTCGTGTCGGCCTGGTCGAAGACCGAGGTGTCGCCGTCGGGAAAGGCCACCAGGAACTCGCCCTTGGACACCCAGCCGTCCGCGTCCGCGTCCAGGGAATTGAAGTTGACGTAGTAGTTGGTCGCGGCCACGGGCTGGCAAAGCAGCAGGGCGAAAGCCAATGCAAAAAACAATGTTCTCATTCAATCACTCCATGAATTTCGACTGATCAGCCTTCGATGAAGCCGGTGACCACGGAGATGAATTTGTCCAGGGACTCCTTGGAATCCTGGCCGCTCTCCACGGACTCGGCGTAGCACCTGAGCAGGTAGCGCTTGAGGATCAGCTTGTTGGCCGACTGCAGGGCGGAACGCACGGCCCGCACCTGGACCAGGATGTCCTGGCACTCCTTGCCGGATTCGATCATGCCCTGGATGCCGCGCACCTGTCCTTCGATGCGTTTCATACGGGACAACACGTTTTTCTTCAGGGCCTGTTCCTCGGCGCTCAGGTGCTCGTCCATCTCGTTCTCCTTTGTCTCGAACCATGTTCCCATTGCCCTGCCGTGCGCTTTACCGTACTGTCGTAGGGTATTGTCCATCGCATGTCCGGGGGTGCCTACCATGTCAATTTCCCAATCGAAGATTGTGCTGCTCAACCTGATGGAGTTGTGCGCAGCCGTGTTCCGCGGGCCGGACGAACAGGGGTGGAGGGAACTGGCAACCCTTGGATTGCCCGAACTCTTCGGCCGTGTCCAGAATTTTCCCGCCCTCCCGGCGGCCCCGCTTGAGGGCATGCAGGCCGCCCTCGCGCCTTATGCCGAAACCGGAGATTTCTCCCCGCTCGAGACGGAATACGTCCGCCTGTTCATCGCCGGGCCCGGCGGCGTTCCGGCCCCGCTCTACGAGTCCTGCCACCTGGACGGCGCGCCACGGACCATGGGGCAAAGCGCCCTGGCCATGCGCGACCGGCTGGCCGAGGCCGGGCTCGAAATTTCGCTGCCTTCCAACGAACCGCCCGACCACCTGGCGCTCGAACTGGAATACCTGTTCCACCTCTGCGCCGAGGGTTGGACCGGTGATCCCGCCCTGGCCGAAAAGGCCGCCCTCTTCGCGGACGAGGTCATGGTCCCCTGGGTCGGCCGCTTCCGCGACACGCTGGCCGGGGCCGGGCCCGACCCGGTCTACCTGGCCGCTGCCGACGCGGTCCTGGCCCTGCTCCGGGCCGTGGCCGAAGCCTAGTCCCTGGGCGGCCGCTTGACCGCCGAGCGGAGCACGTTCAGGAACTGCTCGTCCGGCTCGAAATACCCGCGCTTTATCAGCTCGATACGCCAGGTCCCGTCGCCGTTGGACCGGACCAGGTAGGCCAGCGGCAGTTCGGCCTGGCCCAGGCACTCGAATATCTGTCCGCTCTTGTCCGAGAACAGCGGGTAGGCCACGTCGTAGTGCTTGCGGAACCGGACCACGGACAGGTTGGAATCGTAGACCCCGATGCCGATGATCTTGAGCCGCCCGGCCAACTCCGAGTCTTCCTCGACCCGCTGGAAGAACCGCGTCAGCATCTTGGTCTCGGCCACGCAGTCGCTGCACAGGGTGTTGTAGAGCTGGATGAGCACGAAGCTCGCCTTGAGTTCCGAGAGTTGCAGGAACTTTGCCCCCTCGGGCAGCTCCAGGTATGCCCGGTCCTCGTCGCCGTTCAGCACCGCCACCCGGCAGGTGGGGAAGTCGTCGCCCACGGCCAGGACGTGAACCGCTTCGGGCTTGCCCTCCACCTGATCGGGATGCTTCGCCTTCCAGCCGTGGAACCCGGCCGGGTACCGGTAGATCCGGGTGTAGCCGAGACGCGCTGCCCAGCGCGCCGCAATGGAGCTGCGCAGTCACCTGAAGCTCCGGCAGTAGATGACCAGCAGCCGGTCCTTGTCCGGCCCCACCAGCCCGGCCAGGGCCTGGCGCTTCCGCTGCGGCAGGTCCAGGTCGTCGCCCAGGTCGAACTCCAGGTTGACCGCGCCGGGGATGTGCCCGGCCGCGTACTCGTAGTCCGCGCGCGCGTCGAGCAGGACCATGTCCGTTTTATCGGCGAGCAGCTTCCGCAGGCCGTCGTCGTCGATGAGCCGGTAGTCGTCGCGTTTGGCCTCGGCCTGGGCCGACGCCCACCAGACCTCGTTCTCGCCGGCCCGGGCGGACCGGGCGGCGAGCACGCAAAAGGCGAGGAGCAGCCATGCGACACAGGTAATCATTCTGGGCATATGCGCTCCCCGCCTTGATGTTTGCGGCGTGCCGGGGCCGTCCCCGGACGTCTGTGGCCGGTCCCTACTTGTTGGGATGGACCTCGTAGCTGTTGTCGTCGCCGAACTTGTTGGTGGCCTCCAGGTAGAAGACCTTGTCAACGTCGGGACGGATATCCTTGAACAGGTAGTAGGCCTCGCCCGCACGCGAGCCCGTGGCGCAGGAGAAGACGATGGGCTTGTCCGTGGGGATCTCCTTGGCCTTCTTCTCGACCATGTCCACCGGCATGTTGATGGCGGACGGGAAGTGGCCCGCGGCGTATTCCTCGGGGTCGCGCACGTCGATCAGCAGGATGGCGCCGGGATTGTCCTTGATGGTCTTCAGGAACCAGGCGGTGTCCACCGCGCCCTCGGCCTCGCCTGCCTGGACCGCGGTGTCGGCCGCACCGAACATCTCCTTCCAACCGGGGTAACCGGCCTCGGCCACGAGCACGTGCTTGTAGCCCAGGGACCGGGCCATGACCGCGGACTTGTGGGACAGGGCGCAGGCGTAGCCGCCGCAGTAGTAGATCAGCGTGGTGCCCATCTTGTCCACGGGCAGCAGGCCGCGCTTGGCCGCAAAGTCGCGCTCGGGGATGCCTATGGCGGACGGGATGGCACCGGCTAGGAACTTTTTGTACGGGCGGGCATCGACCAGCAGGTAGTTGCCGCCCTCATTGATGCGCGCGTTGAGGTTCTCCAGGCCGATGGAATAGTACGGCGCGTGCTTCTTCCAGTCCGGGAATCCGGCCGCGTAGACCTTGACGTTGGTGTAGCCCATGGCCTCGGCCGCGTAGGCGGACTTGTGGGACAGGGGACAGGCCAGGCCGCCGCAGTAGAAGATCAGCAGCTCGCCCTTGTCCTTGGGCAGCTTGTCGGCCATCTTGTCGAACTGGCTGGCCGGGATGGACACGGCCGTGGGGATGTAGCCGTCCACGTACTTGGGTTTGTACGGCCTGGAGTCGATGATCATCACGCCCTTGGGCTTGGGCATCTTGGCGTACTTGGCCACGAACTTGTAGTCCACGATGGTGTGGAACTGCTTGAACTTGGCGCCTTCCTGGGCCATGGCCGGTCCGGCCACGGCGACCACCGCGAACGCCAGAAGCATGGCCGCAGCAATAAACTTCCTGTGCATGAGACACTCCCTTCCTAAAGGATTGTTTTCCCTTCCCGCCCCTCCCCGGGGCAGGACCCTATTCATTCCTCCGACCCCTGCTCGGGCTCGGTACTGACCTTTTCCCACCACAGCCGGTGGTGATGCCTGGCGTAGCCGCCGGGGACCACGCCGGTGAACATGGACTTGAAGCCTGGCCGCTCGTCGGGCGAGACGGCCGCCATGTACACGTGGACCAGCAGGCCCGCGAAGACCAGGCCCACACTGATGAAGTGCACGGCCACGGCCCAGCCGACCATGCCCGTGGCCTCGGCCCCGAAGGTACGGTCGGACAGGTACATGATCACCCCGGTGACGGCAATGACCACTCCGCCGACCACGGACGCCTGGGCAAAGGCCTTCTGGCCCATGTTGTAATACCCCTGGTCCGGCAGATCCGGGTCCACGCCGGCCGCCTTCAGGGCCTTGGGCCCCAGGGTCATGAGGACCATCTTCTTGAGCATCCAGCCCATGTCGCGGGCCGGGCTGACCGAGAACACCTCGGCCAGGAAGAACCTCGCCCCCCGGAAATTGACCAGCAGGTAGAGGACGAAACCCGCGATCCAGGCCAGGCCGATGCCCTCGTGGATGGCCAGCAGGTTGCCCCCGCCGCCGACCACCGAGCGCAGCCAGGCCGGGTAGCCGGACCCGAACGGGTCCACGGCCGGGTTCTGGATCAACCCCACGCCGGTCAGCAGGAGCAGCAGCCAGCAGGCCGCGTTGAACCAATGGATGAAGATGTCGGAGCGGTCGTGCCGCTTGTAGGTCTTATCAGGCATCGGTGTCCTCCTTGTGATCGGACCCGGACCCGGCAAAGAGCTGGCGGCCGAGCATGGCCAGGACGCCGAGGCCGGACAGGGCCACGATGCCCTTGATGAACGGCGCGGACTCCTGCATGGCCACCATGGAGGCGGGCACCACGGCCTCGCCGCCCCAGTCGCCCGGTCCGGGATCGCCGAGATAGTACATGTTCGGCAGGGTATTGGTCTTGGCCGTCACGCGGGTCAGCCGCTCCTTGTTCTTGAGGAACAGGGCGCCCGCCGCGCTGGTCGGGTCGTTGATGTCGCCGAAGACCCGCGCCTTGGTCGGGCAGGTGTCCACGCAGGCGGGTTGCAGCCCGGCGGCGCGGCGCTCGGGGCAGTAGTTGCACTTGTCCGCCTTGCGCGTGACCTCGTTGCGGTAGCGCGCGTGGTACGGGCAGGCCGGGATGCAGTTGCCGCAGCCGATGCACAGGGACGCGTCGATGACGACCTCCCCGGTGTCGAAGTCCTTGTAGGTCGCGCCCGTGGGGCAGGCGGCCACGCAAGTCGGGTTCTCGCAGTGCATGCACGCGCCGGGCTGGAACCGGACACCGTTGTCCGAGATGCCGGGTACGGCCCGGTACTCGGCGTGCTTGATCCAGTTGCGGAACTGGCCTTCGGGCACGTTGTTGGCGACCTTGCAGGCGGCCACGCACCCCTTGCAGTCGATGCACTTGGCCGCATCGATGACCATGGCGAGTTGCTGTGCCATTACGCCACCTTCCTTGTTACGGTGACAAACGTGGTGTGCATGGACGCATTGCCGGTGATGGCGTCGAAGTCGTCGTCCAGCAGCTCGTTGATGGAAGCGCCGTTGTTGTGCGACAGGTGCTGCATGGTGGACAGGGTGTTGTAGCCCGAGAGCATGAACACGGTGTCCGGCCGGATGCGGTCCGTGACCTCGGCCTTGAGTTCCTGGCGGCCCACCGGGCTGGTCACCTCGACCAGGTCGCCGTCCTTGATGCCCAGCCTCCCGGCGGCCTCGGGGTTGAGCCACAGGGTGTTGGTGGGCAGGAACTGGTGCAGCAGCGCGTTGTTGGCAGTGGAGGACTGGGTGATCATGGCGTTGCGGCCGATGACCATCCTGAACTGATTCTTGGCCGGTCCGGCCGGGGGCGTGTACTCGGGCAGCGGGTCCAGGCCCATCTGCTCGTAGCGCTGGTTGTACAGCTCGACCTTCTTGGACAGGGTCTTGTAGATGCGCCCGTCATAGATGCCGTAGACCTTGGACGGGTTATAGTACACGCCGTCGCGGTCCATGACCCCGAGGGCCTCGGGGATCTCGCGGGTCTGCTTCTCGCGGTACTCGTCGAGGGTGAAGTCGAAGAACTCGCCGAGTTCCATGCGGCCCGCGATGTCCTTCATGATGTCGAACAGGGGCCGGGACTCGTAGAGCGGGTCGATGACCGGGTCGCGCTTGACCACGCAGGCGCAGGCCACGGAGCCCTGCAACCCCGAGCACGGGTCCTTGCGCTCCAGATAGGACTGCGAAGGCAGGACCAGGTCGGCCATCCAGGCGGTGTCGGACATGGCGATGTCCACCACGGTGACGAAGTCCATCTTGTTCATCATCTCGATGGTCTTCTTGCGGTTGGGCGCCGTGCCCATGGGGTTGGTCTTGTAGATGAACCAGCCCCGGATGGGATACGGGTCGTCATTGAGGACCGAGTCGCGGGTGACCACGAAGGAGCCCTCGTGCTCGAACATCATGGGCACCTTGCCCGCGTCGATGCGGTCCTCCCGGTTCTCGTCGTACCACGGGGCGTCGTACGGCACGCCCTTGAGCCCCACCTGGCGCGCGGCCAACAGCCCGCCGGGCCTGTCCCAGTTGCCGAGCAGCCCGTTGACGATGGCGAAGCTGCGCCGGATCTGGGTGGAGTCCTCGTAGTCCGAGGTGCGGCGGCCGGGGTAGACCATGGACGACGGAGCGGCCGCGGCCAGCTCGCGGGCGATGCGGGCGATGTCCTCGGCCGGGATGCCGCACTGCTCGGCCGCGAAGCCGGGCGTGTACCGCTGCACGTGGGCCGTGAGTTGCTCGATGCCGAAGGTCTTGTCCGCGATCCACTGCGGGTCAAAGAGCTTCTCGTTGATGATCACGTGCGCCAGGGCGAGCATGAAGGCCATGTCCGTGCCGGGCCTGACCGGATACCACTCGTGGGACAGGGCCGCGGTCTTGGTGTAGCGCGGGTCCAGCGTGACCAGCTTGCAGCCGTTCTCGCGGATGGTGGTCATCAGGTCGATGGAATCCGGGGTGACCAGCGCCTCGAAGCGATTGGCCCCGACCATCAGGATATACTTGGAGTTGAGCACGTCCGCGAAGGGCACCTCGCCGAAGGTGTCCAGGAAGGCGCGGCTGCCCGAGACCAGGCACAGAGACTCGTGCGAGGTCACGTTGAACGAGCCGTAGACCTCGGCGAACCGACCGACGAACTGCGACTGGAGGTCCGAGCCCGCCGTGAAGAGGTGCCCGCAGGGGGTATACTTCTCCCGGACCTCGGCCATCTTCTGCGCGGCCATGTCCAGGGCCTCGTCCCAGGGGATGCGCTGCCACTTGCCCTCGCCGCGAGCGCCCTTGCGCAACAGCGGATGCTTGAGGCGGTCCGGGTCGTAGACCTGGGCCAGGCCCGCGTTGCCGCGCGCGCAGAGCATGCCCCTGGACTTGAGAAATTTGGGATTGGGGTCGAGCTTGGTGATCACCCCGTCTTCAACGCGGGCGATGAGCCCGCACTTGTTGAAACACATGTCGCAAGCCGAGAACCTGGAATCCCAGGCGGGCTTGGCCGGCGATGCCGCGCGGGCCTTTGTCAGGCCGCCGAGCAGGGCCGGGCCGCCTACAGCCCCTGCCGCCACCAGGCCGGAGGCCCGGAAGAAATCGCGGCGGGACATCGTCTGCTTTGAACTTGGCACTGAGTACCTCCAAACGTCCGCACTACTGTCGGATAGGGTCCTTCTCCCACCCCGGCTTCCCGGCTCGGGACAGGGGGGACCGGTTGTGTCGAGCTGCGCCCCCGTCTCCTCCTTGGGGGCGCAAGGGCCGCGCCGGGGAACCCCCGGCGCGGCACGAGCCGCACTGCGCTAGCTGCACTTGGCCGGGGACGGGGAGTCCTTGGCGTAGTCGTGCAGGTAGGTGAAGATGTCGTTCAGGTCCTTCTCGTTGACGGTCCAGTGCGGGCTGCACTTGATCTTGCCCGTGTCGGAGAACAGGGCGGTCCATTCGGCCTGGGTCTTGTCCGCCGGGCTCATGTCGCTGGCGGTGGTTCCGTGGCAGGAACGGCAGTTCTTGCGGTACAGGAACTTGCCCTTGCGGGCGTTGCCCCCGCCCATGGCAAAGGCCATGGACACGGCAAAGACGGTGATCAGGGCCGTTGCCACGGCCAGGATGAGCTTGCTTTTCATGCTCCCTCCAAAGTTGACTTGTTGCACGTTCGACAAAGGGTTCTCACACTCTTACAAACCATATGGCCTGTTTAAATACTTGGATATTATAACCTGGACCCGATGTAGGCCTTCGACTCCCGTATACCCATACGGGGTATAGGTGTCAAGCGTGTTACATCGAAATTCTTGATGTGTGAGGTCGGAAATGAAAGCCAATTATAATAGACGTAGACTTTCGAGGGGGATAGGCATATTAAAAATGTGGTATATAGCACCCAATCAGGAGGTCTCGCCCATGTCCCGACCCGAATCCGCCGCCCGGCCGACCGTCCGGCCCCATTGCGGCAAACACTCATGGGCCGGGATCGTGGCCCTGATGTTCCTCTTCCTCTTCTGCCTGGCCCAGGAGCCCCAGGCCATGGAGCGCGCCCAGGCCGTGGGCACGATCAAGACCGTGACCGGCGAGGCGTTCGTGGAACGGCTGGCCGAACGGTTGCCCGCCGCGGTGGGCGACTACCTGCTGGAGGGCGACACCCTGGTCACGGGGAAGAACTCTTCCATGGGCGTGATCTTCCGAGACGACACGCTCCTCTCCCTGGGCCCCGGCTCCAGGGTGACCATCGACAAGTTCGTCTTTGACCCGGCCCAGGATCATCTCGACTTCCTGACCAAGGTGAACAAGGGCACGGTCCAGTTCATCTCCGGCCAGATCGCCAAGCTCAAGCCCGGCGGCATGGCCGTCGAGACCCCGCTGTCCACCATAGGAATCCGGGGCACCCGGTTCCTGATCAAGGTCGATTAGGAGCGCACCATGAAGAACATCGCACTCATCCTTCTTGCCTGCCTGATGCTCGCCGGTTGCGGCGGCGGACAGACCATCGTCCTGCTGCCCGACCTGGACGGCCACGTGGGCGAGGTCACGGTGACCTCCGAAGGCGGCAAAACCGCCACCCTGAACCAGGCCAACCAGGCCGTCACCGGCACGACCCAGGTAACCACCCTGAGCGACGCCCAGGTCCAGTCCGAGTTCGGCGCGGCCATGGCCGCCCAGCCCCTGCCCACAGCACGGTTCATCCTGCACTTCCACAGTGATTCGTCCAAACTGACGAACGACTCCAAGAAACTCATCCCGGACATCATGCAGAGCTGGCGCGACCGGCACTCCAACGACGTCTCGGTCATCGGCCACACCGACACCGTGGGCGAGAAGCAGTACAACTACGACCTCTCCGTGCGCCGCGCCAAGAAGGTCCGCGACCTGCTGGTCAAGGCGGGCATGCCCGAGGACATCATCGAGATGACCTCCCACGGCGAGGAGAACCCGCTCATCCCCACCCCGGACGGCAAGTCCGAACCGCGAAACCGCCGGGTCGAGGTGCTGGTCCGCTAGCGGCCCGCCCGAACATGAAATCAAAAGCCCCCGCGCAACGCTGCGCGGGGGCTTTACTGTTGAACCCAAGAAAAAACAGAATTGGATGGCCGCTTCGCGGCAAGGTCAGATGATTTCGCCTCCGGCGGGCAAGGGCTCTCACCCCTGCACCCCATTTTGCGCCTGTAGCCCATGGGTCGTTACCAGAGGCGGTCGGCGAAACCGCGGTGGAAACCCCGGGCCACGATCAAATCGGCGGTCTTCTTGATGTCGTAGGGGATGAACCGCATGGTCAGGACGCGGCTGTCCAGGTCCAGGAGCCCGTACTTGGCCCGGTTGTCCCCGTCGCGCGGCTGGCCCACGGAGCCGATGTTCACCAGGTGGCGCACGCCCTGCTCCAGCGCCGTCTCCCCTTCGGGCAGGGGTTGCCGGACCGGCTCGCCGCGCAGGCAGGTGTAGCGCCCCAGATCGTGGGTGTGCCCAACGAAGCAGACGGCCTCGCCGTACCGCGCAAAAACCCCGGCCATCTCGTCCCGGTACTTCCAAAGATATTCCGTGACCGAGTCCGGCGGCAGCCCGTGCACGAACCGGCAGCCGTGCTCGACAATGGACTTGGGCCGCGTGGTCAACCACTGGTACGTCTCTTCCGAAATCATCTCGCGGGTACGCCGCAACACATCGGCAGCGGGCTGGTTGAAGCCGCGCAAATAGTGAATATTGATCAGCCCCTGCTCATGGTTGCCCATGGTGCACTCCACCCCGCGCCCGCGCAACAGATCCACGCACTCCTGCGGCTGCGGCCCGTACCCGATCATGTCCCCCAGACAATACACCGCGTCCACGGCATGCCCGTCCAGGTCGGCCAGGACCTCCTTCAGAGCCTCGAAGTTGCCGTGCACGTCGGACATGATGGCGATGCGGGTCATGGTCGGAAGGTACCCTTTCCCCGCTGCCCGCGCAGGCGCGGGCAGCGGAAGGAATGCCTCCGGCGGCCAGGGGGGACCCTTCGAGAGGGTTCCCCTGACCCCTCCCGAGCTTTCTGTGTGCCTTCGGCAGGTCCGTACGGACGCGAAGGCCCCCCGCCTCTCCCCTTGGAGCGATTCGGGCGGCGCAGCCACCCGACAGCGGCTCTCTCCCCCTCGCACCCGCTTCCTCGGAATAGGCTTTCGAGAGTGGGGCAGTTGTGCATTTTCTTCCAGGGGGCTTTCACCGCAGCGTATTGCGGCATACGTGAGGATGAAAGCCCCCTGGAAAGAAATGTGCAGATGACCCGCTATCGGAAGCCGCCCCCTTTTAATCCTCGTCCAATCCGGTCAGGTCGCCGATTTCAAAGCCGTTTTCCTCGGCCTTGAGCACGCGGCGCATGAGTTTGCCGGACCGCGTTTTGGGCAGGGAGTCGCGGAACTCGATGGATTTGATGACGGCCACGGGCCCGAGTTCGTTGCGGATGGTTTTCTTGAGGTCCTTGATCAGCTCGTCGCCCGGCTCGAACCCTTCGTTGAGCATGACGAACGCCTTGGCCGCCTCGCCCTTGATCTGGTCGGGCACCCCGACGGCGGCGCATTCGCAGACCGCCGGGTGCACGCCGAAGGCGGCCTCGAGTTCGGCCGAGCCGATGCGGTGGCCCGCGATATTGATGACGTCGTCGGCGCGGCCCTGGATCCAGATGTAGCCGTCCTCGTCACGGCGGGCCACGTCGCCCGCGTAGTAGACGCCGGGAATCTGGGACCAGTACTCCTTGAAGCGGTCGTCGTCGTTCCACAGGCCGGTCATCATGGACGGCCAGGGCTGGGTGACCACGAGCAGGCCGCCCTTGCCGGGCGGCACGGGGTTGCCCTGCCTGTCGACCACGTCCACCTCCACGCCGGGCAGGGCCTTGGTCACGGAGCCGGGCTTGAGCACGGAGATGGGCAGGGGCGAGATCATGAACATGCCGGTTTCGGTCTGCCACCAGGTGTCGAGCACCGGGCACTCGGACCGGCCGATGTTCTTGTACAGCCAGATCCAGGCCTCGGGCGAGATAGGTTCGCCCACGGTGCCGAGCAGGCGCAGGGAGGACAGGTCGTGCTGCTTGGGATACTGGGTGCCGAAGCGCATGAGCATGCGGATCATGGTCGGCGCGGTGTAGAAAATGGTTACCCCGTATTTGGCCACGATGGACCACAGCCGGTCGGCCTGGGGATAGTTGGGGTGGCCCTCGTACATGACCGAGGTGGTCCCGGCCATGAGCGGGCCGTAGATGCCCGCCGAGTGGCCGGTGACCCAGCCGGGGTCGGCGGTGCACCAGAAGATGTCCGTGGGCTTGATGTCGAAGACCGTGGTCAGGGTACGGTGCACGCCGACCATGTAGCCGCCGTGGGAGTGGACCACGCCCTTGGGCGTGCCCGTGGTCCCGGAGGTGTAGAGCAGGAAGAGCGGGTCGTCCGCGTCCATGACCTCGGTGGGCGCCTCGTTGCGCTCCTGGCGGACCAGGTCCTCGTACTGGAAGTCCCGGCCGTCGACCATGTCCACGCCGATGTTGCAGCGCCGGACCACGACCATGGCCTCCACGCAGTCGGCGCAGGCCCCGACCAGGGCCTCGTCCGCGGTCTCCTTGAGGCCGATGATCCGGCCGTTGCGGTAGAACCCGTCCGAGGTGATCAGCAGCTTGGCCTGGGCGTCGTTGATCCGCTTGCGCAGGGCCTTGGCCGAGAACCCGGCGAAGACCACGGAGTGGACCGCGCCGATCTTGGCCGCGGCGAGCATACTGATGACCGTCTCGGGCAGGGGCGGCATGTAGATAACCACGCGGTCGCCCTTGCGCACACCCAGGGAGCGCAGGGCGTTGGCGAAGCGGTTGACCTCGCGGTAGAGCTCGAAATAGGTGTACTTGCGCTGGTCGCCCGGCTCCCCTTCCCAGATGAGCGCGAGCTTGTTCTTGTTGGCGGTCTCGATGTGGCGGTCGAGCGCGTTGTAGACGATGTTGCAGCGCGCGCCGGGGAACCAGCGATAGAACGGCGCGTCCTTGTCGTCCAGGACCTGGTCCCACTTCTTGAACCAGTCCAGCTCGTCGGCGGCCTCCTCCCAGTACCCGGCGGGGTCCATGGCCGCGAACTTGCGCGCCCCCTCCAGTTCCTGGGGGTTGACGTTGGCTTCGATGACCAATTGCGGGAGCGGACGGAACACCCGTTCTTCCTGCAGCAAATTGTCTATAGCGCCTGACTGGTCCATGTGCCCTCCTCGCAGGGTCAACCGGGATACCCGGTTTTGCGAGTCTCATTCATAGCAGTTTCGTTCCGCAACTCCCGGCTTATTCGGCCAGCGGTAGCAGCGGCGGGTTAAACGGTCGGACCGGCCGCCGCGGCCCGGTCCGGGGAGTCGATCCATCGGCTCACAGCCCGATGATCTTCTTCAGCTCGGCGATGCGCCGCCGGCTGATGGGCAGCTCGATGCGCGTGCGCCCGGCCGTGCGCAGCATGAAGTTCGAGCCGGGCATGCTCGCTATCTCGGTGACCATGTCCAGGTTCACCAGGTACTTGCGGTGCACGCGAAAGAAACGGTGCGGCCCGAGCCGGTCCTCCAGGTTCTTGAGCCGGTAGGAGGAGAGAAATTTCTGGTTGGCCGTGTGCACGTAGGAGTAGTCCTCGAAGGCCTCGACGAAGATGATTTGATCGTAGGCGATGAGGATGGTCCGGCCGTCCTGGTTCACGGCCAGCTTGTCGATCTCGGGCCGCCGGTTGGAGGTCTGGTCCCAAGCGGCCTGGAGGGCGGCCAGGAAGGAGTCCTGCTCCTCTTCGGGCAGGGGCAGCTTCACGGTCTGCTCGTCGCCCTCGCTCGGCTCGTCGTCCGGGTCGTCCGGGTACGGGGCCGGAGGCGGCACCTCCCGGAACCGGGTCTTGAAGGTCTGCAAGCGGTCCATGGTCCGGGCCATGCGCCCCGGCGCGGGCGGCCAGAGCAGGTAGTCCGTGGCCCCCAGCTCGAAGGCTGCGTAGGCCTGGGACTCGGAGTCGGAGATGAACACCAGGGCGGGCTTGTTCTTGCGCCCGGCGAGCATCTGGGCCATCTCGATGCCGCTCGCCCCGCCCGGCAGGTCCACGCCCACGAAGAACACCCCGTAGGGAATGGCCTCAAGCAACTCCAGCGCCTCGAAGGCCGAGACCGCCTCGCCCAGTACCTGGACAAAGGGGACCTCCTCCAGCACGTCGCGCAGGGCCGTGCGGACCTCGGGGTCGGGATGGACGAGCAGGGTTTTCAGCTTGGGCATGGCGTATCCGGTCCGGGTTGCGTGGCGGGAAACTCCAACACTCCTCCATCCCTACCCATATTCCGCGCACTTCGCAAGACGGGCCCGAATCCAGCTCCGGTGACGATGTGCCGAAATTTGCATCCGCCGCCTTGCCCGTTGCCCGGCTTTTATTTACATTCGGGCATCATGCAGAACCCCTATATAAAAAAGCTCGTCAAATTCCTGCGCTCCCACGTGCTCATGTCGTTCATCATATACGGCGCGGCCATAGGCGTGCTGGCCCTGGCCCTGTGGGTGACCTTCCAGTTCGTCAAGCCCCTGCCCCCGGGCAAGGTGGTCATGGTCACCGGCGGCGAGGGCGGCGCATATTACGCCTTTGCAAAGGAATACGCCGCGTTCTTCAAGGAACACGGCTTCGAGCTGGAGGTGCGCACCTCCAAGGGGTCCATGGACAACCTGGCCATCATCGGCGATCCGGAATCCGGGGTGCAGGCCGCGTTCATGCAGGGCGGCATCACCACCCCGGAGGAGCACCCCGACCTGGAGAGCCTGGGCTCCCTCTATTTCGAACCGGTCTGGCTGTTCACCTCCAAACGGCTGCGCATCAAGACCCTGGCCGATCTCAAGAGCCGCAAGGTCGCGGTCGGGGCCGAGGGCAGCGGCACCAGCCACCTGGTCCTCCAACTGCTCGCTGAAAACGGAGTCACCCCGGAGACCGCCGACCTGCTCCCCGAAGGCACGGACCAGGCCATCCCCGAACTGCTCGACCGCAAGATCGACGCCCTGTTCGTCATCGCCGGAGTGAAATCCCAGGGCGTGCGGACCTTGAGCGAGGCGCACAAGACCGTGAACCTGTACTCCTTCGACCGGGCCGAGACCTACGTGCGCACCCACCGGTTCCTCGAAAAGCTGACCCTGCCCCAGGGCGGCATCGACCTCATGCGCAACCTGCCCGCCCATGACGTCACCCTGCTCGCGCCCACGGCCAACCTCGTGGTCCGCGACGACCTGCACCCGGCGCTCCAATACCTGTTCCTGCTCGCCGCGGCCAAGATCAACGGCAAGGGCGACATGTTCGCGGCCACCAACCAGTTCCCCAACGACCAGGCCGTGCTCTTCCCCCTGAGCGACGAGGCCAGGAACTTCTACAAGTCCGGCCCCCCGTTCCTCATGCGCTACCTGCCCTTCCAGGTGGCCATCACCGTGGAACGGCTCAAGATCCTGCTCATCCCGCTGCTGACCCTGCTCTTCCCGCTGTTCAAGATCACCCCGCCCGCCTACCGCTGGCAAATCCGGCGGCGCATCTTCAAATGGTACAAGCAGCTCAAGAAACTGGACATGCACGCATACGACCTGACCGACCCGGCCGAGGCCCGCGACATGCTCGAAGAACTCGAACAGATGGACCGCCTCGTGCTCGAAACTTCGGTCCCCCTGTCCTACACGGACTATATCTATTCCCTCAGACTGCACATCCGCATGATCCGCCAACGCCTGGAAAAAATCGCCGGGCAACCCGCCCAGGACCTCGGCCACCCGGCGGATTAGGAAGAAGAATGCCTCCGGCGGCCAGAGGGGAAACTTTTGAAAAAGTTTCCCCTCTGGACTCCCCTTCAAAACTTCTTGTCGCCGCTTCGCGGGGGTGCGGGCCCGATCAAAGTCCGTCTTCTTAACAACTCGCCTCGGACGCACATCTTTTACGTGGAGACGCAAGGCCTGCCTCCACCCTCCGCCCGCGCAAATGCGCATACAAAAAGTTTCAGGAAGGGAGAGGGATGAGGTCCGGGGAAGGAGAGGAAACCCTTTTCTCGAAGGGTTTCCTCTCCCTTCCCGGCGCCGGAGGCGAAAAACCCCTGCGCGGTGCGCGGGGGGTTTTTTTTACACAGAGAAAGTGCCAGCCCTACAGGAGGCGTTTGGCGATTTCCCGGGCGGCGCGCCGGCCCGCGCCCATGGCGGAGATGACGGTGGCCGCGCCGGTGACGATATCGCCGCCCGCGAAGACGTTGGGGATGGAGGTCTCGCCGGTCTCCGGGTCGGTCTGCACGTAGCCCCACTTGTTCAGTTCAAGGTCCGGGGTGGCCTCGAGCAGGACGGGGTTGGGCCGGGTACCCACGGCGATGATGGCCATGCCGCAGGGAATCTGTTCGGTTTCGCCTTCCAGGCAGACGGGCGCGCAGCGTCCGGACTCGTCGGGTTCGCCGAGTTCCATCTTCTGTACGGTTATAGCCTTGAGGCGGCCCTGGTTATCGCCGTGGAAAGACAGCGGGCCGCACAGGCAGCGGATCTTGATGCCCTCCTCCACGGCGTGCTCGATCTCCTCGCGGCGGGCGGGCATCTCGTCCTCGGAGCGGCGATAGACGATGGACACCTCTTCCGCGCCCATGCGCAGGGCGGTGCGGGCTGCGTCCATGGCCACGTTGCCCGCGCCGATGACGGCCACGCGCCGGGCCCGGTAGGCCGGGGTGTCGTAGGTGGGGAATTCGTAGGCCCGGCCGAGGTTGACGCGGGTCAGGTACTCGTTGGCCGAAAACACGCCGACCAGGTTTTCGCCCGGCACGTTCAGGAAGCGCGGCAGGCCCGCTCCCACGCCGATGAACACGGCGTCGTAGCCCTGGTCAAGCAGGTCCTGGATGGTGATGGTCTTGCCGCCCACCCAGTTGGTGCGGAAGGTCACGCCGAGCTTGCGCAGGCCGTCCAGTTCGCGGGCGACCACGGACTTGGGCAGGCGGAACTCGGGGATGCCGTAGATGAGCACGCCGCCCGGTTCGTGCAGGGCCTCGAACACGTCCACCTTGATGCCGCGCCCGGCCAGGTAGCCGGCCACGGTCAGGGACGACGGGCCGGAGCCGATACAGGCCACCTTGAGGTCGTCGCGCTCCAGGGCGCAGGCGGCCAGGTCGGTGACCTCTTCGCAGGCGCTCCTGGCGGCATAGGTGTCGGCCACGTAGCGCTCCAGCCGCCCGATGGCCACGGGCTCATGTTTCTTGCCCAGGATGCAGCTGCCCTCGCACTGGGTCTCCTGGGGGCAGACCCGGCCGCAGACCGCGGGCAGGGAGTTGGTCCTGCGGATGGCGTTGAAGGCGCCCTCCAGGTCGTCGTCCACCAGGCAGGCGATGAACCAGCGGATGTCGATGTTCACCGGGCAGCCGTCCTGGCACGTGGGCTTCTTGCATTGCAGGCACCGCTCGGCCTCCACCAAAGCCTGTTCGCGGGAGTAGCCCAGGGCCACCTCTTCGAAATTCCCGGCCCGGACCTTGGGGTCCTGGTGGGGCATGGGGGTGCGGGCCCGAACTTTCTTCGTTTTCTTATCGGCCATTGCAGTGGCACTCCTTGCTGAACAATTCCATGGATTCCTCTTCCTGCTTCTTGAACTGCCACAGCCGGGTCTTGAGCTCGGCGAAATCGACCTTGTGGCCGTCGAACTCCGGCCCGTCCACGCAGGCGAACAGGGTCTTGCCGTCCACCGTGCAGCGGCACGCGCCGCACATGCCGATGCCGTCGACCATGATGGAGTTGAGCGATACGGTCGTCTTGGTGCCGAAGGGCAGGGTCACGCGGCAGACCGCCTCCATCATGGGCACCGGGCCGATGGCGACCACCTCGGCCACGTCGTCCTCGGTCTCCAGGATATCCTTGAGGACCTCGGTGACGAAGCCTTTGTGGCCCTCGGAGCCGTCGTCGGTGGCGATGCGCACCTCGGGGCAAAACGAAGAAAGTTCGGTACAGAACAGGAGCAGGTTCTTGGACCGGGCCCCGATAATGGCGATGACCCGGTTGCCCGCCTCCACGTGGCCCTTGGCGATGTGGTGCATGGCCGCGATGCCGGTGCCGCCGCCCACGCAGACCACGGTGCCGGACTTCTCGATGTGCGTGGGCTTGCCCAGCGGGCCGCACACGTCCTTGAACTCGCCGCTCTCCTGGAGTTTGTTCATGGCCGCTGTGGTTTTTCCCACCACCAGATAAACTATGGTGATGGTGCCCTTTTCCTTGTCGCAGTCCGCGATGGTCAGGGGAATCCGCTCGCCGTGCCGGTCGACGCGCAACATGACGAAATTGCCGGGCTTGGCTTTTTGGGCGATCTGGGGCGCATCGATGACCATCATGGTGGTCTGCCCCGGAATCAGTTCCTCTTTTCTTAGAATCTTGTAACCCATGTGTTCTCTCTCGTTGTTGAAAAAAACCCTTCCCAGCGGGGACCCCGAAAATAATTCAGCGGCAGGGTCTCTGCTAGTAGCGCCAAACCGCCGGGGTTGTCAAAATCGCACCAAGGGATTATAGTATAGCTTGACTGATCGATTTTGGATTTGCCAACTCCCACGGACGGGAGACGGAAAACCACGGGTCCCTCAGGATTGAGCGTGATACGGATCACAGGGACGGCCGGGCTGCCTTATGCAACGCCACGGCCTTTTTTTGTCGCAAAAAAAGGCCGGGCATGGGAGACGCGCATGAGGATTCCCTCGAAGGCTGCCGAACAATACCGCAAGACGGACTCCCTGGCCGAGCGCCGGGTGGAGCGCAAGGCGGTGCAACCCCAGGCCAGGACGACGACCACGTCGTTCGGCTTTCGCCTGGGCAAGTTCGGCGTGGACTACCGCGAGGAGACCACGGTCCTCGATCCCTCCCTGTCCCGTTCCGTGCGCGAGGAAACCCGCAAGGCCCGCGCCTTCCGCGCCGAGGCCGAGGTCGAAGGCCTGCGCGCCGGGGTCGGCGCCGCCGGTGCGGCCTACCGTGAACGGGAGACCGCGGGCGCGGACCGCAACACCCCCTCCGCCGGACAGGTCAAGTCCGCCCTGGCCGCCTACGCCAGGGCCCAGGCCCAGGTCCTGCCGCCGCCCGGCAACATGCTGGCCGGCGTGATCTAGCACCGACGAGGCCGCTCCTTCGGGGCGGCTTTTTCAGGTGGAACGCCTTCCCCTATCCCCGCTGTCCGGGGCCCTTTCCTTCCCCGGCCGAGCCCTTGCGCACTTCCAGCCTCCCCTTGGCGGACATGAGCACGCCGAGCGCGCTGAACACGGTCAAGGCGATGAAGGCCAGGTTCATGGCCTTGATGAACACGCCCGCGTTGTCGTGGGTCAGGGCCACGGGGCCGACGATGACCGCGAACACGCCGCTGATGAAGACCAGGGAGACGGTCATGCCCGTGGTCCGCATGGCCGCGACCACGGCCGAGGCCACGCCGTAGTTCTCGCGGTTCACCGCGCCCATGATGACCGCCATGTTGGCCGTGGCGAACATGGCCGTGCCCGCGCCGCACAGGGCCAGGATCGCGGCCGTGAACAGCAGGGACGGGGCTGCGCCCAGAAAGATGGCCGCGCCCAGCCCCACCGTGGCCAGCCCCATGCCCGCGGTGGCCACCAGGTGCGGCGACCAGCGCTCGCACCACTTGCCGCTGATGACCGAAAAGATGACCTGCATGATCGGCTGGACCATGAGGATGAACCCGGCCTCGCTGGCGGTCATGCCCTGGGCCACCTGGAGGTACAGGGAGAGCAGGAAGGTGATCCCGTAGATGGCCGCGTAACTGATGAACTGTGCGGCCGAGCCCAGGGAAAAGGCCGGGTTGCCGCTGAACAGGGCCAGGCTGAGCAGCGGGGCCTTGGCGCGCCCCTCCCAGAAGACGAAACAGAGCAGGAAGAAGACGCCGCCCACGAGCATGTACACGCCGAACCGGCCGTCCAGGTGCGAGCCGCCCTGGGAGAGCAGGATCATGCCCAGGGCGATGAACAGCGCCCCGCCGAAGTCGAAGCGCACGCCCTTTGCCACCACCGGCCTGACCGGCAGGGTCTTCAAGGTCAGCAGAAAGCCCACGGCGCAGGGCAGGGCCCCACCGTAGAATATCCAGCGCCAGCCGAAATGGGTGACGATGAGCCCGCCGAGCCACGGCCCCACGGACAGGCCGAGGTAGACCCCGGCCGAGACGATGCCCATGGCCTTGGCCCGGCCCGGACCGGGATAGAGATCGGCGATGATGGCCAGGCCGGTGGAGACCATCATGGCCCCGCCGCCGCCCTGGAACACGCGCAGAACGATGAACTGGTTGATGGTGTGGCAGACCGGGAGGATCACGCTCATGACCGTGAACAGGGCCATGCCCGCGGCAAAGGTGGTCCCGCGCCCGATCTTGTCGGACAGCCGGGTGACGGGAAAGAGGAGCATGGCCACGGCCGATATGTAACCCGACTCCACCAGCCCGAGCTGGGAGGCGCTGGCCCCGAACTCCCGGCCCAGGGCGGGCACGGCCACGGCCACGGCCGAGAGCATGAAGACCAGGGCGAACTGGGAGACGGTGATGGTGTACAGACCGGCGGTCCGGTCGTCGTGGGCGAAAGCGAGCATATGCGCGGAAAATCCCGGTGTTGCAGGTGAAGCACGAAACCGGCGCGGGGGCGCGGCCGGAGACGGTTGCGGTATCTGCAAGAATAAACACGCCCCCGCAGTTAGGCAAGGGCCGGAGCAGGAGGTGCCGGACCGAGGGCGGACCCAGGTGAGACCGACTCGCCACCAATGGGGAGCGGCCGGGAGGGAACATGCCGTGGCGTTTCGTCGAAACTGTTTTTGCCCACGAATGTAAGGGAAACGCACTCGATAGAGAGTAAATATGAATCGGGCAGGGTTTCGGGACACCCTCTGCCCATTGCCTTCGCCTCCCCTTTCCCCTACCCTCGTCCCCCTATGACCTCCCCGCGCGAAATTCTCTCCACGGTCTTCGGCTTTCCCGAGTTCATCGGGTTGCAGGAGGCGATCATCGACCATGTCATGCAGGGCGGGGACTCGCTGGTGCTCATGCCCACGGGCGGGGGCAAATCCCTGTGCTACCAGATCCCGGCCATGCTCCGGCCCGGCGTGGGCGTCTGCGTCTCGCCGCTCATCGCGCTCATGCAGGACCAGGTCCAGGGGCTGACCCAGATGGGCGTGCGTGCCGCCTGCCTCAACTCCGCCCTGGACCCGCAGACCGCCTACGACATCGAGCAGATGGCCCAAAACGGCCGGCTCGACCTGCTCTACGTGGCCCCGGAGCGGCTCTGCCGGCCCGGCTTCCTGGACATGCTCGCCCGCTGCAACCCGGCCCTGTTCGCCATCGACGAGGCCCACTGCGTGTCCCAATGGGGCCACGACTTCCGGCCGGAATACACCCAACTGTCGATCATCCGCGAACGCTTCCCGGACGTGCCGCGCCTGGCCCTGACCGCCACGGCGGACAAGCCCACCCAGGCAGACATCGTCAAGAACCTGCAGTTGGAGAACGCCCGGGTCTTCGCCACCGGGTTCGACCGGCCGAACATTACCTATACAGTGGTGCCCAAGAAGAATCCCACGCGCATGCTGAAAAGGTTCATCGACGAGAACCACCCGGGAGACGCGGGCATCGTCTACCGACTCAGCCGCAAGAAGGTCGAGCAGACCGCCGAATTTCTCCGGAAGAACGGGTACAACGCCCTGCCCTACCACGCCGGGCTGTCCGCGGCCGAGCGGTTCGACAACCAGGAACGGTTCATGCGCGAGGAGGGGGTCATCATGGTCGCCACCGTGGCCTTCGGCATGGGCGTGGACAAGCCCAACGTGCGCTTCGTCTGCCACCTGGAGCCGCCCAAATCCCTGGAGGCCTACCACCAGGAGACCGGACGCGCCGGGCGCGACGGCCTGCCCGCCTCGGCCTGGATGTGCTACGGCATGCAGGACATCGCCGTCCTGCGCTCCATGATCGACTCGGGAGAGGCCAACGAGACGCGCAAGCGCATCGAGCACGCCAAGCTCGGCTCGCTGTTCGCCTTTCTGGAGACCGCGTCCTGCCGCCGCCAGGCGTTGCTGGCCTATTTCGGCGAGCACATCGAGCCGTGCGGCAACTGCGACAACTGCCTGAGCCCGGTGGAAACCTTTGACGGCTCGGTCATCGCCCAGAAGGCGCTGTCCAACATCTTCCGCACCGAGCAGCGCTTCGGGGTCAACCACCTGGCCGGGGTCCTGACCGGCGCGAACACCGACCAGATCGTCCGCTTCAACCACGACCGGGTGTCCACCTACGGCATCGGCAAGGACATGACCCAGGACGAGTGGAAATCGGTCTACCGTCAACTTTTGGCCGCCGGGCTGTGCTCGGTGGACCTGGAGCGGTTCAACGCCCTGACCCTGAACGAGCGCTCCTGGCCCGTGCTCAAGGGCGAGATGCCGGTGCGGCTGCGCAAGGACCCGGCCCTGCCCAAGCGGGGCAAAAAGAAGCAGCGCCGCGCCCCGGCCCTGGCCGAGGACATCCTGACCAATTGGGAGGCCGAGGCGCTGTTCGAGCGCCTGCGCGACCTGCGCCTGTCCATGGCCGAGGCCCAGTCCGTGCCGCCGTATGCCATCTTCGCGGACAAGACCCTGCTGGAATTCGTGCGCTTCCGGCCGCGCGACATGGAGGAGTTCGCCTGCATGAGCGGGGTCGGCGCGAGCAAGCTGGAACGCTTCGGCGAGACCTTCCTGGCGAGCCTCAGGGCCCACGAGGAGGAGCACGGGCGCCCCGACAATATCCCGGAGATCCCGGAAGCGGTGCGCGAGGCCAAGAAAAGGGAGGCCGAGGCCAAGCCGGACTTCACGGCCACGGCCCAGTCCACCCTGGACCTGTTCCTCGAACTCGGCGACGTGAACGGGGTGGCCGAGGCGCGCGGGCTCAAGCCCTCGTCCATCTGGCGGCACCTCATCCTGGCCGTGAACATGGGTAAGATAGACTACCGCCGCGTGGCCGGACTGCCCGACGGGGAACTGGAGACCATCGAGGCCGCCCTGCGCGACTTCCGCGGCAAGGGCATCACCGCCATGACCCCGGTCTTCGAGGCGCTGGGCGGGGCGCACCCCTACGACCTGATCCGCCTGGTGGCCGCGGGGCTGAACCGGGGCTAGCGTGCCGGCGCAAACTCCCGCCCGAGATGGGCGAAGCCCGGCCCTGAGCGGGGGGCCGCCCAGACCGCCAAGGGAGATGTCCCGCTCCGATAAATATACCCCCCATCCCCTTGCCAAAGCGGCCGCAAGTGTCCATATTGGGACTACATTGAAAAAGGTTATCAACATGGAAAAAGTAACGGCACAGATAAAGGGTATGCACTGTGCGTCCTGCTCGGCGCGCATCGAGAAGGTGGTCGGCAACATGGACGGCGTGGACGACGTCGCCGTGAATCTGGCCGCCGAAACCATGGCCCTCTCCTATGATCCGGGCGCCGTGTCCACCGACGAAGTGGGCAAGAGGATAAAGGGTCTCGGGTTCGAGGCCGAGTTCGAGGAACCGCAGATGCCCGTGGCGGGCGGCCTGAGCGCCCTGGACCTGAACATCGGCGGCATGAGCTGCGCCTCCTGCTCGTCGCGCATCGAACGCGTGGTCGGCAAACTGGACGGCGTGGACACGGCCTCGGTCAACCTGGCGGCCGAGACCGGCAAGTTCGTCTTCGACCCCTCCCTGGTCTCCCGACGCGAGATCCGCGACGCCATCAAGAACGCGGGCTTCTCCTCCGAGGTGCGTTCCGAGGAGGGCAACCTCATCGAGAAACGCCGCCAGCAGGCGGAAGAACGGCTCTCCGCCCAGAAACGGGCGCTCATCCCGGCCTTCTGCTTCGCCCTGCCCCTGCTCATCCTGTCCATGGGCCACATGTGGGGCCTGCCCCTGCCCGCCTTCCTCGACCCCGCGCACTCCCCGGCCACCTTCGCCGTGGTCCAGTTGCTGCTGACCCTGCCCGTGGTCTGGTCGGGCCGCAACTTCTACCTCCACGGCGTGCCCGCGCTGCTGCGCGGCGGCCCGGACATGGACTCCCTGGTGGCCATGGGCACGGGCGCGGCCTTCCTCTATTCCCTGTGGAACACCCTGGCCTTGGTCTTCGGCCTGGGCGACCCGCACGTCCTGGCCCTGGACCTCTACTACGAGTCCGCCGCGGTGCTCATCGCCATGATCTCGCTGGGCAAGTATTTCGAAGCCCGCTCCAAGCTCAAGACCTCGGACGCCATCCGCGCGCTCATGCAGCTCGCTCCGGACACGGCCACCCTGCTCAAGGACGGGGAGCAGGTACCCATCGCCGTGGCCGAGGTGGAACCGGGCGACCTGTTGCTGATCAAGCCCGGCGAGCGCATCCCGGTGGACGGCACCGTGACCGACGGACGCTCCTCGGTGGACGAATCCATGCTGACCGGCGAGCCCATGCCCGTTGGCAAGCAGGCCGGCGACTCGGTGGCGGGCGGCACCCTGAACACCTCGGGCGCGCTGACCATGCGCGCCGACCGCGTGGGCAACGACACCATGCTGGCCCGCATCGTCAAGCTGGTCCAGGAGGCCCAGGGGTCCAAGGCCCCCATCGCCAACATGGCCGACCGCATCAGCTTCTATTTCGTGCCCGCGGTCATGCTCACCGCGCTCGTGGCCGGGCTGGCCTGGTACTTCCTGGGCCAGGCGGGCTTCCCCTTCTCCCTGCGCATCTTCGTGGCCGTCATGGTCATCGCCTGCCCCTGCGCCATGGGGCTGGCCACGCCCGTATCCATCATGGTCTCGGCCGGACGCGGCGCGCAGCTCGGCGTGCTGATCAAGTCGGGTCGGGCGCTGCAGGAGGCGGGCAGCCTGAACACCGTGGTCTTCGACAAGACCGGCACCCTGACCCATGGGCGGCCCGAGGTGGCGGCCATCACCATGGTCCGGGGCACCATGGCCCAGACCGAGGCCGTCTACCTGGCCGCCTCGGCCGAGAGCCAGTCCGAGCACCCCCTGGCCCAGGCCGTGGTCCGTTACGCCAAGGAAAAGGACCTCGACTTCCCCGCGCCCGACGAGTTCGAGGCGATCCTGGGCAAGGGCATCAAGGCCAAGGTGGGCTACCGCGAGGTCATGATCGGCAACTGGGCGTTCATGCAGGAGCACGGGCTTAATTTCGGCGACGACGCCCTTGCCGAGGAGGCCGTGGGCCACTACGAGCAGCAGGGCGCGACCGTGGTCTACTTCGCCTCGGACAACAAGCTCAATGCCCTGTTCGCCATCGCCGACGAGATGCGCGAGGAGACCCCCGAGGTGGTCGCCGCCCTGAAGAAGGCCGGGCTCACCCCGGTCATGCTCACCGGCGACAATGAGACCAACGCCCGGGTCATCGCCGGACGCGCGGGCATCGACGAAGTCGTGGCCGGGGTCCTGCCCGACCGCAAGGCCGAGGAAGTGGACCGATTGCAGACCGGAGGCCGCAAGGTGGCCATGGTCGGCGACGGCATCAACGACGCCCCGGCCCTGGCCAAGGCGGACATCGGCATCGCCATGGGCTCGGGCATCGACGTGGCCGTGGAATCCGGCGACGTGGTTCTGATGCACTCGGACCTGCACGCCATCCTGACCGCCCTCAACCTTTCCCGCGCGACCATGCGCAACATCAAGCAGAACCTGTTCTGGGCCTTCGCCTTCAACGTCATCGGCATCCCGGTGGCCGCGGGCGTGCTGCACATCTTCGGCGGCCCCACGCTCAACCCGATGATCGCGGGGACCGCCATGGCCATGAGTTCGGTGACCGTAGTGTCCAACGCGCTCAGGCTCAGATTCTTCAAGGGATAGAACACAACCAAAAGGAGTCAACCATGGCAACGGTGAAAGTCAAAGGCATGAGCTGCCAGCACTGCGTGAATTCCGTGACCGAGGTGATGGAGAAACTGGGCGCCAAGGACGTGTCCGTCGACCTCCTGACCGGCGACGTGAAATACGAGGAACCCACGCCCATCAGCAAGGACGACATCAAGGAAGCCATCGACAAGATCGGTTTCGAATACGTGGGCTGACATTGGGCTGGAGAAAGCCTCCGGCGGCCCCTTCGGGGAGACCAGGGCGCTGCCCTGGACCCGCTTAAGGCCGAGGGCCTTAAGAATAGTCACACTCTTCGTGTGTTGCTACTCGGTCTTTCCTTTTGTTTTTCAACGGCTTGCAGGCTAACGCCCGCAAGCCGTTTTGTCGTTGTGTGTAAACCGCATGTGTGAAGTTGTCAGGCAACCTTGTCATCATCCTTGCGGCTTTCCCGTTCGTAAACATCCATGGCGTCGCGTTCCACGTCACGGAGCTTTTCCAGATAGATTTCCGTGCTCCGCCGGTCCGCGTGGCCAAGGATGTGCTGGATGCCCGGAAGCAGGGCCCCGCTGTTGTCCATCACGGATGCGCCCGATGCCCGGAAGCGGTGGAAGGTGTAGTAATCCACCCCGGCATCCCGGCAGACCTTTTGGAGCATGGAATACCTGCCGCGCTTGTAGGGACCTTCTTCCATCCCGCCTGTCTCGGCGTTGTAGCTCCGAGTCCAGAACACCCATTCCTTGTTGGGATCACGGTCCGCGTACAGGTCGGAAAGGACTTCGTACAGCTTGTCCGTCATCGGCACCCGGCGCAGCACCGGTTCCCGGTTCTTGTTCTTGCGCGTTTCCAGCTCGACGTACCGTTCCTCGAAGTTGACCCGATTCCAGGTGAGCCGGTGGACCTCGATGCTCCGCGCCAAGGTTTCCCGCAGCACCCACAGGTAGGGGCGGTGCTTGGGCTGGGCCGCTTCGATCATCAGGTCCAATTCGTCGCTCTTGGGGGTCTTCTTCCTTTCCTTGGGCTTGTCGCTGGGGAACGTCTCCAGCCCCGCAAAGGGATTGTCCTGAATGAACCGCTGACCCCGCTTCATGCCCCAGGAGAATGCCGCCCGGAGCACCTTGAGGTCGTTGTTGCCGGCGACCGGGGTCCGTTCCTTCACCACGGCCATCAGGAACTCATCGGCCTTCAAGCGGGTGATGGCGAAACACGGCACCTTGCCGAAGTAGTCCAAAAGCCGCTGGGCCGGGAGCTTGGTCTTCTTGTAGTGCGACTCCGAGTACGCACGGTCCAGCAGGTAATCCAACCGCAGGTTCAGGAGATCAAGCAAGGCCATGTCGCCCGTCGCTTCCAGCTCCAGTTTCTTTTCGACTTCCTCCCTTCTTTTGACCTCGGCCGTTTTTGCGGCCTGTTTCCCCTTGAACCACGCCTTGGTGTAGCGCTTGCCCTTTACCATGAAATCGTACCGGTACCCTTTCCCGGCCTTGAAATAGACGGTCATAGATGTCTTCCTCGTTCGGAAAGAACCATGACCCACCACGTTTGACGCCGCCGACGGCTTCGGCATGGTCGTAGACCCAGTCCACGCTTTTGCCCAGGAACGCGGCAACGTCCTTGGCGCATAATACGCGGGTCTTCAGCTTGGTGTCAAAAGTCATGTGCCTTCCGGATTGTCTTCGTTCCCCATGGGGCAGCCACCGAACCGCCCGCCAACTCGGCCAACCCTTCAGTCTGATCACACCGGCACCTTTGACCTCAAGGAATCGGGATAGGGTATTTTCACTCGTTCTTGAGGGAACGGAGAGGTCATTGAAAAAGGCATCTCACCAGAGGGCGATCCAGTCCGCATAAAAGCCCTTTCCGCTGGTCGGCCTCAAGCCGACATGCGGGAAGGGCGGTTGTCCGGTGGGGCGGACTTGTCAGCCCCGCCGGACAACCTGAAACTGGATTTTTTGTCATGGGTGGGCATTCTGCGGGGATGCCCCAGCGCTATGTCGTGTTTTTCGTTTTCCAGGCCGATGGATTTCAATGGAAGATCCCTTCCTGAAGTTCGGGGCAGTGCCCCGGGACAAAGCGAACCCACGGGTCCGCCTATGGCGCGAACGCGCCACACAACAACCGACACGGGACAAATCAATGTCCATTTCCCACAGAAGGAAAAATCCTGAAAATCCATTCAATAAGGGGTGCCACCACGCAGGCTCGTTCGTCCCCCGCATAAAGCGGTGGCCGTGGGGGAATTTCGACAACG